>NZ_JADPIU010000111.1:0-167461 GCF_023073075.1 Bradyrhizobium sp. 61
CTCCGTCCTCGAAATCGTCATACCACTTCTCCTAGGATTACCCCTAGGACCTGCAGCTATAACGTTCGTCAAACAAGGCGGCCTTCAATGGAGGGATACTGATCGTCGACGCAACCGTCAACCGATTCTTGGAAGACTAAAGCTGACAAAACGAATGGTGCTCCAAAGCTGTCAAAGCCTTGCGCGGTCTCGGAACCAAATACGTCCCTTTGGAGTGAGGACGAGACATGAAACGCTTTCTCGCCATCGCCGCGGTGCTCGCAGCCGCCGACGCTCGCGCGGCGCCTCTAGACGATGCAATCAACTGCGCGAATTACGCGACTATTGATGCCGTCTGTCGTGAGCAAAAAGACCCAAGCGACCCTTTGCTCGGCAAACTCAAGACTGCAGCAGGCGTGTTGCACGGTCGCAGCATTCGCATAGGTGCGCAGGCTGGCGTTTCCAAAGAAGCGATTGGAGCCTTGGCTACGGTCGCCAACGACAAGATGACAAACGAGATGTCGCGCAAGTGCGACAACATCAAAGTGTTGCGTGATCAATACGAGGGCACTTGCCGCCCGGTGATGGATCAAGCGTATAAAGATACGCTCATGATGATAGACGAGATCATGAAGACAAAGGGTCGCTAAGAAGTTAGCGAACGCGCCGCGCTAAAGCACTAGCGACCTTTTCCTCCATCGTCTGCGCCTGCGCATTGCAGTGAGCGCAAACTTCATGGCTTCATACCCTCTTCGATCATGCGCAGCGTCTTGGGAGCGCCAGCGCACCACTTGGCCATCGCAGCCTTGTCGCCGTTCCACGACCCGATGATAGCGGCGCTGCCGTTGGCGGCGGTGCCGGGTAGTCGTTTCATGTGTCACCTCATATCCGCGAAGTGAACTTTTCGGCATTCCATGCTTCCAGAGGTGCGTTTCGCCGCCATGAAACAGGCGGCCCGTAGGGCCGCCTGATCCTCTTCACCCGACTTGTGCCGTGTTACTGGCAGATGTGCTGGAGGCCGTCCGCTCCCTTGTACCAGGTCCCGGGCCGGCAAACGATGCCGTTGCGGGCCGCATAGGTATCCCAATTGCCGTATCAGCCCATTTCGCTACGGCCGCCGGCATATCCACCGGAATTGTCATAGGCGTAGGAATTGTCCCAGCCGCGGAACGGCGCGGATGCAACGGCTGCCGCGGTGCCGACGGCGGCGCCAGCAACGGCGCCTGCGCTGTCGACCGGCCAGAAGCCCGATCGAGTTCCGTCATCCGGATTCACTTGGCCGCGGGCCATGTGCCGGCGCCGAGAGGCGCGATCGGTGGTGGGATTGCCGGGGGTGAGATTCTGGCAATTGGGATCCTGGAAGAGCCCCGTGCAGCGGCCCGAATTGTCGACTGTCGTTTGCGCGAAGGCCGGTGTTGCCAGCGTGGACGCGACGATCGCGGCCAAGCCAAGAAGCTTCAGGCTCGTCATGGCATTTGCTCCATGTTGTTGAGACCTGTGCTAAGCGCGCCATCCGGCAGTCGTTCCGCGGCTTCTCGCATGTGGGGTCACATCGACGTGAGCTCGCCGAGGATGTACAGTTTGTGCCACGCAACCTCGTGCGATCCAGCATGTGCGGCGAGTTTGTGTCCCGTTAACGCTTCGCTAGCGCAGCTTGCGGCATTTGAGCCGCTATCGACCCTTGCACGTTAGGCTTACCGGAAATTGGTGAGCGGGCCTTAACCCTCTCCGCGTGGCGATCGGATAGGTTGAGCGTCGGATAAACCGGGATCCTTCCATGCGCACTCTCGCGCTCGCCGCCTTTCTGATCGGAGTGCCCGCGACGGCGTTTGCCGGCGGCGGCTTCGATATCGTCGTTCCCGGCCGCCCGGGCGTGCCCATCATCATCGACAACATCGACGCGTCCTACAGCGTGGTCGAGGGTGTCTGGGGCCTCGGCAAGAACGTCCAGGTGCAGCCGACCATCTATGGCGGGCGCTACATCGCCGAGCGGCAGCCCGAGGACGTCGGCCATTATTATCCGACCATGGGCCTGCGGCCCGGCTACGGCCGGCTCGAGGTCGAGCCGCCCGCCAACCGCAAATTGCCCAGGCCCGCCGAGAGCTATCACCAGAGCTGGGGTGTGCAATCGGCGCCGCTGCCGCCGCAGATGGACGCGCCCGTCAATCCGCCGCCGGTGATCTTTGCGCCTGAGATCAACGACCGTCCGCGGCGTCCTCGGCCGCGGCCGCATGCAGAGGCGCCCGGAAGGCCGCCAACTTAAGAAACGTCAAAAATTCAAGAAAAAATCCAAGATACGAAAATCAACAGGAGAGAGTAATGCGTCAGATGATTTCGGGACTGGTTGCGGCGGCTGCCGTGATGTTCGTCGCCACCGCGCCCGCCGCGGCTTGCGGCTTCAGCACGTGCGCGCCGGTTGCGCCGGTCTATAGCGGCTGCAACACGGGTTGCGGTAGCTGGGGCTATGGCCCGGGTTATGGCGGATGGGGCTTTGAGCACCTCGCCGAGCCAGCCACGCAATATTACTACGTCAACCAGGGGCCGACCTACACCGGACCGGGCGCATTCGCGCCGTACCCGACCTATCGTGAGGACGCAGTCGTCGCGCCCGCCAACTACGGCTACGGCCGTGGTTATGGCTACGGCAACGGCTATGGCTATCGTGCCGCCGCCGCCTATCCCTATCAGCGCCCGTACTATCGTCCGTATCGCTACGGCTATGGCCCGCGCTACGGCTATCTGCCGCGCACGCACTACGGCTACGGTCCGCGCTACGGCTACGCCCACCGCGCGCCGTATTACGGCGGCCACCGCGTGCTGCGCCGCTATTACTGATCGTTTGATCGGTTGAATTGAGAAACGCCCGCCCGCGTGATGCGGACGGGCGTTTTGTTTTTTGGATTCTTAGTTCGACGCGTTTTCTTGACGCGAACCGGTATCCACTTCGCGCGAAAACGCTCTAGCGCTTCATCAGCCCGAGACGGCTCGCGCCGACATAGAGCGAGAGCACGGCGGCGTTGGAGACGTTGAGGCTCTTGATCTCGCCGGGCATGTCGAGCCGCGCCACGACGCTGCATGTCTCGCGGGTCAATTGCCGCAGGCCCTTGCCTTCGGCACCAAGCACCAGCGCGAGCGGCTCGCGCAGCGTGACGTTCGAGAGGTCCTCGCTGCCTTCGCTGTCCAGCCCAACGGTCTGGAAGCGGCGCTCGTTCAGCGCGGTGAGTGCGCGGGCGAGGTTCTGCACGGTCACCATTGGCACCAGCTCGAGAGCACCGGAGGCGGCCTTGGCCAGCACGCCGGTTGCCTCGGGGCTGTGGCGCGCCGTGGTGACGATCGCCTTCACCGCGAACGCCGCTGCGGAGCGCAGGATGGCGCCGACATTGTGCGGATCGGTGATCTGGTCGAGCACCAGCACCATGCCTTCCTGCTCCAGGGTCTCGATGTCGGGCGAGGGCAGGGCGTCGGCCTCGGCCAGCAGGCCCTGGTGCACGGCGTCGGGCGACAGCAGGCGGTCGATCTCCTGGGGCCGGACGATCTCGGGCGTGACGCGGGTGGCGATGTTCTCGTCCGCAAGCCGCTTTGCGGCGTTCTCGGTCAGCGTCAGCTTGCGGATCTGCCGCTGAGGGTTGGTGAGCGCCATGGTCACCGTGTGCCAGCCATAGAGGATGACCGGTCCGTCGGACTGCGAATCGCGGTCGCGCCAAGCCGGCCGGCCGGCTGATTTTCCGGGCTTGTTGAAGGGCTTAGCCCCGCCGCGGGGGCCCCTTGGGGTGAATTTTCGATCCTTCATGGGCTCGCTTGTGTCACGGGTCCCGGAATATGGCAATTTGGGTGGCTTCGGGGGCGATTTTAACTGTTCGCCTCGGTTGACTTTGCCCCACCGCATCGCCCATAAACGCGCCCGGTCGCGCCCCCATCCGGGCTGTCGCGGCCTTCACGTTCCATGGCCGTCTTCGGTCGCCGGCAAGGTCCGGCCCGATTGTGCTGCCGTCGAGCGGGGGAGTGTCCCGAGTGGCAAAGGGAGCTGACTGTAAATCAGCCGCCTCATGGCTTCGCAGGTTCGAGTCCTGCCTCCCCCACCATCCTGCTTCGCGCTGACGCGCTTCGCAGGATTTACAGCCTTCAACTGCGCGAAGCAGGATGCCCTCTGAAGCCTTGGCGAAGGAGGGCGGCCCCATGCACTATGTCTATCTTCTGGAGAGCGACGCTTTCGGCGGTCAGCGCTATATTGGCCTGACGGCGAACCTCAAAAAACGGCTAGCGGATCATAACGCGGGCAAGTCTCCGCATACCTCCAAATACATGCCTTGGAGGCTGGTTACCTATGTGGCCTTCTCAAATATCGAGAAGGCGAGAGCCTTTGAACGTTATTTGAAGTCGGGTTCGGGCCACGCCTTCGCGAAGAAGAGATTCTGGTGAGCGAAAGTGAAAACGGACTATCGCCTCACCCCATCATCTCCCTGACCAGCGGTACCACTTTCCCCCCGTAAAGCTCGATGCTCCGCATCAGCTTCTCGTGCGGCAAAGGCCCCGCCGAATACTTCAGCTGGAAGCGCGAAGTGCCAAGCGCCTTTGCGGTCTTGGCGATCTTGCGCGCGACGGTCTCCGGCGAGCCGACATAGAGCGAGCCGTGCTCGGCCTCATTGACGAACTCGTCGCGGCCCATCGGCGGCCAGCCGCGCTCCTTGCCGATCCGGTCGCGCATCGCCTTGTAGTCGGGCCACAGCTCTTCGCGCGCCTGTTCGTCCGTCTCGGCGACGTAACCGGGCGAGTGCACGCCGATCGGCTGCGCGGGGCGGCCGAACTCCTTGAAAGCGCGGTGATAGAGATCGACGTAAGGCGCAAAGCGCGCGGGATCGCCGCCGATGATCGCGAGCATCAGGGGCAGGTCGTAATGCGCGGCGCGCACCACCGATTGCGGGCTGCCGCCGACGCCGATCCAGGTCTTAAGCCGGCCGCTCTCGACCGGCGGATAGACCAGCTGTTCTTTCAGCGGCGGACGCAGCTTGCCTTCCCAGGTCACCGGCTGCTGCGACAAGAGTGCCGTGAACAGGTCGAGCTTCTCCTCGAACAGCGCCTCGTAAGCGCGCAGGTCGAAGCCGAACAGCGGAAAGGACTCGGTGAAGGAGCCGCGGCCGAGGATGACCTCGGCGCGGCCGTTGGAGAGCGCATCGAGCGTGGCAAAGCGCTGGAACACGCGGATCGGATCGTCGGAGCTCAGCACCGTCACGGCCGAGCCGAGATGGATGCGCCTGGTGCGCGACGCGATCGCGGCCAGCACGGTCTCGGGCGAGGAGATCGCGAAGTCGGCGCGGTGGTGCTCGCCGAGGCCAATGAAATCGAGGCCGAGCTCGTCAGCCAGCACGGCCTCGTCGACGACGTTGCGGATCACCTGCGCGTGCGCGAGCGTCTTGCCTGTGTCGTCCTTGGTGACGTCGCCAAAGGTATCCAGTCCGAATTCGAGCGGTGCGGTCATCGATCAGGTCTCTGTGGGGAGGATCGACGACATCTAGTGGATGGCCGCCGGGTCACAAGGCGGGTTTCGGAAATGCTCGGTTTCCGTTTGGTAGACCCTTGCTCTCTGCGCGGTCACGAGGCGGCAGATGTCGTTGCCGCCTCGCGCTCATGACAGTCAGAGCGGATCGCGGATCAGCGGCGAGGTCGAGCAGTGGATGCCGCCGCCGCCGAGCGCGACCTTGTCGTAAGCCACAACGCGCGTGGTGATGCCGGCCTTGGCGAATTTCTCCATGGTCCGCGGCGAAATGCCTTCGGGCACGATGACATGGCCCGGGCGTACGGCGAGACAATTGATCACCCAGTTCTGGTCATCGGGACAGACCTCGATCTGGCGAATCCCGAGTTCCTTCAATTTTTCAAGGAACCAGAACGGCAGCAACGTCGGGTTCACGAAGGCGGTATCGCGGTCGATCATCACGAACATGCCGTCGATGTGCAGCCGATAGCCGGTCAGCTGGACGCGCAGCAGCTCCACGCCCTGCGTGCGCAACACTTCCTCGAGTTGGCGCGCGCCTTCCTCGTCGACGCGGCTCGACAGCCCCACGACCGCGACCTTGGGCGTGATGAAGGCGAAGCTGCCACCTTCCATGAGTCCCGTGCCGGAGATCGTCCTGAGGATCGGCATCCCGAGCTTGGCCAGGGTACGGCTGACCGGCAGCTCTTCCCCGCGCCTGATCGGGGGGCCGAGGCGGGTGACGATGGCGCCGCCGTCAACGGCAATCACGCTGTCGCGCGTGTAGACGGTCTTCATCTTGCCCGGCGCGCATTGATCGACATAGACGACCTCCGCGCCTTCCTCGCGTAACGCCTGAGCGAGCGCGTCATGCTGGCTCTGCTGTGCGGCCAGATCCGGGATCACGTCACCGCGCCAGTACCAGCCTTGCTCGGGGTCGCCGAAGGCGCCGATCTCGGGCAGGCGCTTGTTCGCGTCAACGATATTCAACTCGGCGCCGGGGCGATGCATGAGCACCATCCGGATCTGGCCGACGTCGTTGTTGCAGCCCCAGCGGCGCCCCCAAACGCCGACCTGCTCCGTTTCCGTCTCGAAGGCCGGTTCGGCGCGCGACGGAAACGCTTTGATCAGCATGTTGTAGCGAAATTCTGGCTCGGAAATGATCGACATGAGGGTCTCCTGCGGGAAGTGGATGGTGTGGCGCATGCGGGCTCAACGCGAGCGGTACGCCCGGACTGCGATATCGATGAAGAGAAGACTGACCGTGATCAGGATGAGCACGGCGGCGACTGCGGCCATGGTGGGATCGAGTTGTTCGTTGATGCCGTCCCACATCCGCCGCGGAAGCGTGAAAACCCCGCGGCCGGCAATGAACAGCACGATCACCAGCTCATCCCAACTGTGGATGAAGGCGAAGATCACGCCGGAGATGATGCCCGGCAGAATGTTCGGAATGATGACCATGCGCAGCGTCTGGCCAATGCTGGCGCCGAGGTTGAGGGCCGCCTGTTCGAGCCTGGGATCGAAGCCGGCGAGCGCCGTCGAGACGGTGATGATCACATAGGGCATGCCGGTCACCGCATGGGCGATGATCACGCCGGTGTAGGTATCGATCAGCCTGAGATCCACCCAGACCTGATAGATGCCGAGCGCGTAGACGATGGTCGGCACCATGATCGGCATCAGCATGACGAGGCGGACGATATTGCTGGCACGGTTGCCGAGACGCCAGCATCCGATAGCGCAGAGCGTTCCGGCGACCGTCGCGATGACCGTCGAGCAGATCGCGATGACGAGGCTGTGCAGGATGCTCGTCAGCCAGGCCTGGCTGGTCAGCAGGTTGCGATAATATTGCAGCGAGACGCCGTCGCGAGGCAACGACAGATAGGGGCGATCGGTCAGCGACACCGCGAAGACGATGGTGATGGGCAGGACGAGAAAGCAGATAATCGCCCATGCGATCGAGCGCGTCATGGGCGAGGAGCCTTCGAATGCGGCGCTGCTAGTGCTCATATGGACCCGAACAGCTTGCGCAGATCGACGACGCGGGCGAGCGCAACAAGCAGCCCGCCGATGATGATGAGCAGGGTGCCGGCCAGCATGCTGCCGACGCCCCAGCGGACGATCTCGAGAATCTGGACCTTGATATATTCGGCGATCATAAGAGTCTTGCCGCCGCCGAGAATGGCCGGGGTCACGAAGAAGCCGAGGGAGAAGATGAACACGAGGATACTGGCGCCGACGACTCCGGGCATCGACAATGGCAAGAACACCTGGCGGAACGCGACAGCGCGGCTGGCACCGAGGCCCCGGGCTGCGGCAACGCATCGTTGATCGATGTCGCGCATGTTGGCGTAGATGGGGAGGATGCCGAAGGGCAGCATGTAGTGGACCATGCCGATCAGCACACCGGTCTCGTTCCAGATCAGGCTGAGTGGAGCGTCGACCAGTCCGCTTGAGATCAGGATGTTGTTGATGAGACCCTCGCGCCGCAGCAGCACAAACCAGGCGAAGGCGCGCACCAGGACAGAGATCCACAGCGGCACGAGAACGCCGAGGAACATCCAGCGGCGGACCCGCTCGCTCGTATGGACCAGCGCGTAGGATACGATGTAGGCGAGCACGAGCGTGATCAGAGTGCTGATGACGCTGATGCGCGCCGTCGTCGCCAGCATGCGCTGGATCGACGCGCTGGTCGCAAGCATGGCGTAGTTGTCGAGGCCCGGCTGCGGCTCGGTGACGCTCAACCAGAGTACCTTCGAGATCGGGTAGATATAACAAACGATCATCAGCGCCAGGGCCGGCAGGATCAGCAGCCAGTAGCGCGCGTTTACGCCGAAGCCCGAACGGGACGGCGAGGGCGTCAGCTGATCTGCAGGAGAGCTCATCGATATCGGACCCGGGCGCTCGACCTTGGCGAGGTTTTGGCAGCGCGGCGCCGAGGAGCGCCACGCCGCCGGTAACGGACGTCAGGAGGAGATGAAATCCAGATAGGCCTGGAAGGTCTTGGAATGGTTTTCGATGTACCAGGCCGCGTTGATCCTGGCCTGAACCGCTGCGTTTGCGGGATCGGCCGGATTGGTCGCGCGCAGCGCTTCCGGCACCATGGACTGGGCCGCCGGGTTGGAGGGACCGTTGCCCATCGCAGTCAGAAGTTTCACCTGCCCCTCCGGCTGCTGCATGGAGGCGATGGCGCGGAAGGCCTCGGCGCCGGCCGGATTGTTCTTCGGCACGACCCACAAGCCGGGCTGCAGAAGACCGTCCTTGAAGGTGTAGGCGATGCGGTTATTGGTCTCGGCTTTGAGGACGTTGGCGCGGGTGTGCCACAACAGGCCCATGACGCATTCGCCGTCCCGCATCAGGCTCTGGCTTTCGGCGCCGCTGTTCCAGTAGAGCACATCCTTCTTGATGGTTCCGAGCTTGGCAAAGGCGCGCTTGACGTCGAGCGGATAGAGCTGGTCGAGCGGGACACCGTCGGCGATCAGGCACAGCTCGAGCATGGCCTGGGAATCTTTGCGGACCATGCGGCGGCCGGGATATTTCTTCAGGTCGAAGAAGTCTGCGAGGGTCGGCGTCTCCTTGACCTTGGCCGTGTCCCAGGCGAGCACGGAGGAGAACATGTAGTTCACGACGCCGTTCTCGTAGGCGAATTCCGTGGCGACCTTGCTCTTGTCGACGATGCTGTAGTCGATCTTCTCCAGGGCGTTGCGCGGCCCGAGCTCGGCCAGCGTCGTGACGCCGCAATCGCAGATGTCCCAGGTGACGTTGCGCGACTGGACCATTGTCAGGATCTTGCCGTTGAGGGGGCCGCTGCCGTCCAGCACCATGCGGCCGCCCTGCGCGGCGAACGGCTGCACATAGGCTTCGTCGAAAGCCTTCATGGCGGCGCCGCCGTAATTGACCACGACGACCTCCTTGCGCGCCTCTGCGCGGGCAGCGCCGGCGGCGAGCACTGTGGGAGCGGCGAGAAGGCCGGCGCCTCCCTTCAGGAGGGCGCGCCGGGTCGGGGTGAAAATTGAATTGCGTTCGTTCATGACGGAAGCCCCATTCGTTTGTTTCGACTGTTGCGGCACTGCAGTTCAGGCATCGGTGACCAGCGTCCCGGCGCTGTGGTCCCAACCGATCGTTACGGCGTCGCCGGCGACGGGCGGCTCGCCATGTCGCCAGGTCGGCATCATCACGACGACGTCGCCGAATTCCGGCGTGGCGACCACGAGCCGGAATTGTGAGCCCAGATAGCTCCACTCGGAGACGACGCCTTTGAGCGTATTGTCGGGTTGACCGGTTTTGCCGGCGAGCGTGATCTTCTCCGGCCTCAGGGCGATCACAACGGGCTGGCCGATCGCCGGGCGATTGCAGTCGTCGCTCGTCTGGATGATCCGCACGCCCTGATGGGTCAGCACGAAGCCGCCGGCCACGTGATTGTCCACGCTGCCCTTGAGGAAATTGCTCTTGCCGAGAAAGTTGGCGACGAAGCTTGTCGCGGGCCGCTCGTACAGCTCGGTCGGCGATCCCTGCTGGACCATCTTGCCGTCTCGCATCACCACGATTCGGTCTGACATCGACAGGGCTTCGTCCTGGTCATGGGTGACGTAGATGAAGGTCAGGCCGATCCGCTTGTGCAATCGCTTCAGCTCGTCTTGCAGCTCTGCGCGCAGCTTCTTGTCGAGCGCGCTCAGCGGCTCGTCCAGCAGAAGCAGGTGAGGCGTGAAGACCATCGCGCGGGCAAGCGCGACGCGTTGCTGCTGGCCGCCGGAGAGCTGGCGCGGATAGCGGCCGGCTTGCGAGCTCAGCTGCACCAGATCGATGGCGGCATCGACCTTGCTCTTGATCTCGGCGGCAGGCCGTTTGCGCACCTTCAGCGGGAACGCGACGTTGTCGTACACGGTCATGTGCGGAAACAGGGCGTAGCCCTGGAACACCATACCGAAATTCCGCTGCTCGGGAGGGAGTCGCAGGATGCTCTGTCCGCCCAGCAGGATGTCGCCGCGATCGGGCTGGACGAAGCCGGCGATGGACATCAGCAGCGTGGTCTTGCCTGAGCCCGAGGGCCCCAGCAGCGTCAGAAATTCTCCGCGCTTGACCGTGAGGGACACATCGTTCAGCGCCGCGAAGTCTCCGTAGAACTTGACGAGCCTCTCGATCTTCAAATCGTGATCAACTCCTGCGGAAGCTGACACACTTATGAAATTGTTGCTGGTCATTCTCGTCTTCTGGCTACGGCGGCAGAACGTGCGGAGATCCGTGTATCCCTGCAGATTGGCCGAGAGCCAAAATCGCAACAATCATCTAATTTGCATCTGTATGGTGTGTTTTTTGAACGATTGACCCGCCGGTGGCCGACGGTTGCAATCAGTGCGTTCGGTGTGCCGACGATGAGCGTCCGCGTTGTCGCTGGACAGGCGGCCTATTCAGAACGAGCCGCCGCATCGATTGTCCTGGCGATGCCCCCCTGGAATGCTTCCTTCAACCAGCGGCGCAGCACCACCAGTTCGGGGTCGCCCCAACGTCTGGCAACAGCGACGAAGTAGTAACCGCCGAGACTGACGGGGTGAGGGCTAAGATCGACCAGTCTGCCGGCGGCGAGGTCCTCCTCGACGAGCAGCGTGTTTGCGAGTGCGACGCCTTGTCCCTGTCTTGCGGCCTCGATCGTCAGATGGGCATGCCAGAGGTGCGGTCCTCGCAACATCGGCAGGTCGGTGACCCCCGCATTTTCGAACCATTGCTCCCAATAGAGCGTCGAGGCTTCGTGGATCAGCGGCAGGTTCAGGAAATCGGAAGCCTGAGTGACGACGGGATGGCGCGCCCTGAACGCGGGGCTTGCGACGGCATGAATCTTCGGCGCCGCGATCAGCTCGGTCCTGACCTTCGGGCGGCTGATCATCATGTTCATGTGAACGATCTCGGCATCAGCCTCGCCGCGCGTGAAGTCCGCACGCGACAGCGTTGGATACAGGGCGATGTCGTAGTTCGGCAGACTGGCCATGAGCGCGGGCAAACGGGCGAGCAGGCGCTGATTGATGATGCCGGGAATGCACCAGATCGTCAGGGTTCGGCGGCTGGCCGGACGAACATCTTCGTTGGCCTGGCGCAGGATGTCGAAGGCGCGGGTGACCCGGGCGTGGAATGCTTCGCCGGCGGCCGTCAGCAGCAGGCCGCGTCCGTGCGCCGCAACCAGCGCGACATTGAGGTCGAGCTGGAGCTTGCGGATGTGTCGGGAGACGACGGTCGGACTCACCGACAATTCATCGCTTGCCGCCTTGATGCTGCCGGTGCGGCCGACAGCCTCGAAGGCTCTCAGGGCATTGAGCGACGGAAGCCGCAGTGACAAGCGATCCTCTGGCAAAAGCCACCTCTTTCCAGATGATCTAGCTCACCAAACCAGCCAGCGAAAGCAGGATCCGCGCCAATCCGAGGGATCGATGTACTGGGATTCAGGTCTACCTACCGCCACATCCCCCGCATCCGCGCCCCGATATCGATCTTCGGGCCCTGCGCCGCCGCGCGGGCCGCAGCCGAAGCCGCCTTCGGCCAGGCGGTGCGCTCGAACAGATAGACGAGGGATTCCGGGATGAAGCGGGTGCGCGAGGCGTAGACGTGGCGGTCGCCCTTGGCGGCCTGTCCGTGCACGAAGAAGCGCTGCGGCACGACGAGGTGGAGATCGTCCTTGGCGCGCGTCATCGCGACATAGAGCAGGCGGCGCTCCTCCTCAAGCTCGGCCGAGGTGCCGGCGCCGAGATCCGACGGCATGCAGCCGTCGACGACGTTGAGCACGAACACCGACTTCCACTCCTGCCCCTTGGCGGAGTGGATGGTT
Source organism: Bradyrhizobium sp. 61 (assembly GCF_023073075.1). Classification (NCBI taxonomy): domain Bacteria; kingdom Pseudomonadati; phylum Pseudomonadota; class Alphaproteobacteria; order Hyphomicrobiales; family Nitrobacteraceae; genus Bradyrhizobium; species Bradyrhizobium sp. 61. The sequence continues at coordinate 12,267 of NZ_JADPIU010000111.1, forward strand.
GAGAGGATCAGATAGTCCTCGTCGCGGAGCGGAGGACCTGATTTGTCGCTGGTCGCATCCGGCGGGTCGAGCGTGAGCTCGGTCAGGAATTTTTCGCGCGAGGCATAGCCGCTCGCGATCTGCTCGAGCTGCATGAGATCGGCGCGGCGCGTCTCGGAATCCTCGTGGATGCGATCGAGATGCGGCTCATACCAGAGCCGCACGCGCTCGAGATCGGCGGGCCATTCCGAGTAACGCAGATTTCCGACCGTGCGGACGAAGTCGGTCCACTCGTCGCCGGTGCGTGGCGGCACCGCAAGCTGGCCGAGCGCGGCAAGCGGGTCGGTGCTCTCCGCCATCTGGTCGAGCACGCGCTGCGCGGTGGCGGGGCCGATGCCCGGCAACAGGTGCAGGATGCGGAAACCGGCGACGCGATCGCGCGGATTTTCGGCAAAGCGCAGCAGCGCCAGCACGTCCTTGACATGCGCGGCATCGAGAAATTTCAGTCCGCCGAACTTGACGAAGGGGATGTTGCGGCGGGTCAGCTCGATCTCCAGCGGACCGGAATGCGAGGACGTCCGGAACAGCACCGCCTGGTGCTTGAGCAGCGCGCCTTGCTCGCGGTTGGCCAGCACCTCCTCGACGATGTAGCGGGCCTGGTCGGCCTCGTCGTGGACGGTGACGAGCTGCGGCTTCTGCGACGAGGTGCGGTCGGTCCAAAGGTTCTTGGTGAAGCGTTCGCGCGCAAGCCCGATGACGCCGTTGGCCGCCGCCAGCACGGGTTGGGTCGAGCGATAGTTGCGGTCGAGCGTGATCATCTCGGCGCGGGGGGAGAAGCTTTGCGGAAAATCCAGGATGTTGCGAACGGTGGCGGCGCGGAATGAATAGATCGACTGCGCGTCGTCGCCGACCACGGTCAGCCCGCGTCCATCCGGCTTCAGCGCCAGCAGGATCGAGGATTGCAGGCGGTTGGTGTCCTGATATTCGTCGACCAGCACGTGATCGAAGCGGCCGCCGATCTCTTCGGCGATCAGCGCATCGCTCATCATCTGCGACCAGTAGAGCAGCAGGTCGTCGTAATCCAGCACGTGCTGGGTCTGCTTGGCCTCAACATAGGCCGCGAACAGGCCCTTCAGCTCGGCGGCCCAGCCGGCGCACCAGGGATAGTGCTGGCCGAGCACTTTTTCGATCTCCATCTCGGCATTGACGCAGCGCGAGTAGATCGACAGGCACGTGCCCTTGGCGGGAAAGCGGCTCTCGGTCTTCGACAGGCCGCGCTCGTGCCGGACCAGATTCATCAGGTCGGCGGAATCCTCGCGGTCGTGGATGGTGAAGGCTGGATCGACGCCGATCCGCTCGGCATATTCGCGCAGGAGGCGCGCGCCGATGCCGTGGAACGTGCCGGCCCAGGCGAGGGCGTCGCGCATGATCGCGGCATTGTTCTCGCCCAGCACCTTTCGGGCGATGCGCTCGACCCGGCCGGCCATCTCGGCCGCGGCGCGGCGGGAGAACGTCATCAGCAGGATGCGGCGTGGATCGGCGCCTGCGACGATCAGGTGCGCGACGCGATGGGCGAGCGTATTGGTCTTGCCGGAGCCCGCCCCGGCGATGACGAGCAGGGGGGCGCCCACGGTCGCGCCGTCAGCGACGCCATGCTCCACGGCGCGGCGCTGCTCCGCATTGAGCGTGTCCAGATATGTCGCCACGAATCGCCCCGGTGAAAGGGTGAGAGTCGGCGATCCCGGCGCGAATCGCAATGCGGCTGGACGGAACCAATGTTAAGACCTAGGGACAAGACGGTCCAAAGTTCCAGCCCGAGAAGCGCGCAACCGGCATGACCGAGCTCAAGCCCGACCAGTTCGAGATGCGGCGGCTGGAGTCGCTCAGCAACACCATCTTTGGTGTCGCCATGACGCTACTCGCCTACGACCTGCCCAAGGCCGCGGTGTTCACCAGTGCCCCGAGCTGGAGCGATCTCGCCCATGTCTATTCCGGCAAGCTCGCCGGTCTCGCGCTCAGCTTCATCATCGCCGGCGTGTTCTGGATCAGCCACCACCGCCGGCTCGCGCGCCAGCCCGTGGGCAGCCGCGGCATGGTGATCCTCAACCTGTTCTTCCTGTTGTCGATCGTGCTGCTGCCGGTGACCAACGGCCTCTACACCAATTACAGCATGAGCAGCGCGGTGGCCGTGCTCTACGGTCTGCATCTGACCGCGATCGCCGGCCTCAATGCCTGGCTGTGGTGGACGATTTTGGGCGGCTGGCGCCACGAGATCATGGCCTCGATGTTTCCGCTGCTGGTGTTCATTCCGGGCACGATCGTTGCGGCCTTCGCGCCGCACGTCGCGCCCTACGTGTGGTTCATCGCTTTTGGCGGGCTGCTGATCCAGCGCTTCTACGTCGGGCGGGCCGAACCAGAGGCGTGAGCGGCTCATCCCTTTGTCGCGCCGAACCCGTCGGCCGGCACGTAAAGCTTGACCGGACGGATTTCGTAGACCGCCGACGGGTTGATCTCGCGCAGCTTCCGCGCCGCCGCGATCGCTTCCTCATCGGTATCGTAGTCGACGAGGTGGAAGCCGAGAAGTTGCTCCTTGGTCTCGGCAAACGGGCCGTCCAGCACCATGCCCGCGCCGGGGCCGCGCAAGGTGTGCGCCTTTCGGGTCTCATCCAGACGAGCGGCCGGCCCAAGGTGTCCGCTTGCCCTCAAGGGTGCCTGAACCTCGATGACTTTGGCCACGACCGCGGCGTCCTGCTCTGCCGTCCAGGACAAAATCTCGTCTTCCACGTGGTAGGCCAGGATGGCGTAAAGCATCATCACCTCGTTTGTTTTTCAAGCTCGCAGTCGGAAGGATGTATGAGCGCCGCCGATACCGACAATCCCGGAGACTAACATATTGCGTCGCGGAAGTTGCGACGAAACCGTCCTGAAACCCGATTGCCGCCCTCGGAGGTGAACGCTGCCCAAAGCCGAGGCGACTGATGGCCACCAAGAACACTTCGGAGGCGGCCATGTCGACCATAAAGATCATCTGCGACGCGCGTCGGGCGGGAAAATCGGAAGCCGCGGATCTGCACGACCAGTCCGGCCACCACCGCTATTACGGCAGCTCGGCCGAGAACGGCGGCGAGCGGATCGTCGAAAGCCGCCGCGGAAAACGCCCCCGCGCGCTCAATGTGTGTGGCTTCTGACGCCTTCGGCGACACTGTCTTTCAACATGGACGTCCTGCAAATATCGATCGCGGCGATGCCGTTCCTGCTTGCGCTGATGAGCCGGACGCGGAAGGCAATCGCGCCGTGCCTGCTGACGAGCATCGTCACCGTGCTGCTCGGCGACGAACCTCATCGGGCGATCATGGCCTGGTGCGTCGGCGTGCTGATTGCCGCCGTTGCCCTGCGTGAGCGGCTTCGCGCGAGCTGACCCGGCGCCGTCACGGCGTACTCAGGACCTGTTTGACCAACGCCTCGCGCAGCGTTGCCAGCTCGCCGCTCGCTTCCATCTGTGCGATCACCTTGCCGACCTTCGGGACCAGATCGCGATGGCGTTCGTGCAAATAATGGTAGATGTGGATGCGCTCCAGCGGTGGCGAGAGCGGGACAATCCTGGTCTGCAGATTGAGTTTCCTCACCGCGACGAGCCCGCTGAAGAGGTCGGTGACCATCACCTCGAAACGGTCGGCGTCGAGCATCCTGATCATGTTCTCGAGGCTGGTGGTCGCGGTGACGCGGGCCATGCCGCGCGTCCCGGCCTCTGAGGAGCCGACGCCGCGGACGATGCCGATGCTGTACTCCCTGATCGAATTCCAGCCGGCGACGTCGAAACGGAGTTTCGTCGCGAAGACCGCCGGCTCGATGTAGTTGATCGCCGGCGTGACCTGAATCAGCGTCGGGTAGTCGCTGGAGAGCGTTCCGATCCGCTGGATCTCGCCATCGACCTCGCCGGCGCTCGACAGCGCCAGCGCGCGCTTGCCGGGGACGTCCTCGAACTCCAGCTTGATATTCAGCTTGGCGTAGACGGCCCGCAGCATCTCGCCGCCGACATATTGATCGGGGATGTCGGCGATCCGCGCCAGCCGGATCAGCTCCTGCGCGTGCGACGGAGCGGCGGCGAGCAATGACAGGCAGGCGACGATGATCCGCCACATGACGCGTCTCCTTTGCCCTGCATGGCTACCATTGGATTCGGACGGCCGCGATCCACCGGCGTGGCGGCCGCACCGCTCGCCCGTCTTGCAGGCGACTGCGGACTTTAACCAATGTCATTCCAGTACGCGAAGTGATAGTTTGCGCGGGAATCCTGCTGCTGGGCGCAAGACAAGACCCCGCCAAACCGCCCATGGGCCGGCAGGATCGCCACGCAGGTCGCGTGATGAGAGAATTTCAACTGTCGAATTGCTCGCGGCCGCGACCCGCCGTGCGGAGCAGGGTGCCGCCATTCCGGGGACGTGGTGCATGGCCAACGCAGGCGACGAGGACTCCAAGCGCAGCAGTCGCGCCGGTCCCCCGGCGGCCGCGAAGCAGGATTTGAGCGGCATCGGCGCTGCATTTGCGCCAGGGATGATCGGAGCGCTGCTGTCGCGGATCTTCAACTGGTCGCGCAGCGGCGTCGGGCCGCGCCTGCTGGCCGCCGTGCTGCTGTTCTCCTCGATCGTCACGCTGATGCTGACCGCCCTTCAACTCTACCTCGACTACGACCGCGAGGTCGGCGTCATCGAGACGCGGCTCGACGAGATCGGCCGCAGCACGACCGGCAGCCTCGGCGAGAGCCTGTGGAATCTCGACCAGAACCAGCTCAAGCTCCAACTCGACGGCATCCTGCGGCTGCCCGACATCCGCGCCGCCGAGGTGCGCGAGATCGCCGATCGTCCCAATCCGATCCGTGTCGCGGTCGGCGAGCCGAGCACCCGCTCAGCCGTGACACGCGACTATCCGCTGAACTACAGCGTCCAGGGGACGGCACGCCCGATCGGCGTGCTCCATGTCGAGGCGACGCTGGCCGAGGTCTATCAGCAATTGCTGAACCGGGCCCTGGTCATCCTGGCAAGCCAGGCCGCGAAGACCTTTGTCGTCTCGCTGTTCATCATCTACATGTTCCATCTGCTGGTGACGCGGCATCTGGTCGCCATCGCCGAGTTCGTCGGCCAATACAGCCTGTCGCGGCCGCCGCCGCCTTTGCACCTCGAGCGCCGGCCGCCCCGCGATCCCGACGAGCTGGACAAGGTGATCGACGCCTTCAACGCGATGTGCGCGAATCTCGGGCGCGCCTATGGCGAGCTGCGCGAGGCCAACGCAAATCTCGAGCGCGACCTGAATATCCGCCGGCGCGCCGAAGAGGACGCGCGTGCCAGTGAAGAGCGTTTCCGCGACTATGCCGAGACCGCGTCCGACTGGTTCTGGGAGACCGGACCGGATCATCGGTTCACCTACGTATCCGACCGGGCCGGCGCCTTCGGCATGGACAACAAGGCGCTGGTCGGCAAGCACCGCGTCGATGCCGCCTCCGACCGCGACGCCGAGCCTGAGAAATGGCGCGCGCACGTGGCGACGCTGGACCGCCACGAGCCGTTCCGGAAGTTCGAGTATCGCGGGCGCGACGTGGCCGGCCGCATGCATCATTTCAACGTCAACGGCCAGCCGATCTTCGCCGCGGACGGACGCTTCATGGGCTATCGCGGGTCGGCCACTGACCTCACGGTGCAGCACGAGGCCGAGGAGCGGCTGCGCCAATCCCAGAAGATGGACGCGATCGGTCAGCTCACCGGCGGCGTCGCTCACGACTTCAACAACGTGCTCACGGTCATCACCGGCACCATCGAGATCATCCAGGAAGGGCTTGCGGACAAGCCCGAGTTCGCCGCGATCGCACAGCTGATCGACGATGCGGCGGCGCGCGGCGCCGAGATCACCTCGCAGCTGCTGACCTTCGCGCGCCGCCAGCCGCTGGAGCCCCGCGATATCGACGTCAACGCACTCGTGGTCGAAACGGCGAAGCTGCTCAAGCCGATCCTCGGCGAGCATATCGAGATCGTGACCCGTCTCGCGGACGACGCCTGGTCCGCCATGGCAGATCCGTCGCAGCTCTCGTCCGCGATCGTCAATCTCGCCGTCAACGCGCGTGACGCGATGCCGGGCGGCGGCCGGCTCACGCTGGAGACCGCGAATCGCGAGCTCGACGGCACCAGCGGTGCCGGCGACGGCGATGTCATGCGCGGCGCCTTCGTGATGATCGCGGTGGCCGACACCGGTCACGGTATCCCGGTTGACATCCGCGAGCGCGTGTTCGAGCCGTTCTTCACCACCAAGGGCGTCGGCCGTGGCACCGGGCTTGGGTTGAGTATGGTCTACGGCTTTGCCCGCCAGACCGGCGGCACCGTCGTCATCGAGAGCGAGGAGGGGCGCGGCACGGTGATGCGGCTGTTCCTGCCGCGGTCGAAGGGCGAGGCGCCGGCCAGGACGGCGCCGGTTCAGCCGCCCGCGTCGGCACGCGGGCACGAGACGATCCTCGTGGTCGAGGACGATCCGCTGGTGCAGGGCTATGTCATCGCCCAGCTCGGTACCCTCGGCTATCGCACGCTCGCCGCCAGCGACGGCGCAGCCGCGCTTGCGCTGGTCGACCAGGGCGTCAAATTCGATCTCCTGTTCACGGACATCATCATGCCCGGCGGCATGAACGGACGGGAATTGGCCGAAGCCGTCCGGCTTCGCCGGCCGGGGGCGAGCGTGCTCTACACCTCCGGCTACACCGACGACACCATCGTCCACGAAGGACATCTCGATCCCGGCCTGGCGCTGCTCAGGAAGCCGTACCGGAAATCGGAGCTGTCGCAGAAGATCCGCGAGGTGCTTGCAGGCGAGCCGCCGGCCTGAGCGGAGCTCATCCACGCAGGCGCCACCCACGAAAAAGGCGCGGCGGGGAGGCCCCGTCGCGCCCGATTTCTTGCTCGCTGGTCCAGGGCTGAGAGCGCCCCGATGCCAGGCCTTTCGTCAAAGCCTAGCGGGCGATCCCAGCGAGGTGACAGCGCTTGAGATAAGACACTGGATCACCTCCTTTCGTTTGGTTTCGGGACTCTGAATATAGGACGAAATCCCGCCGCCGTTAAGGGGCGCCCCGGGGGCGGGAACTGGCCTGTCCGCGAGACGGGAAAGACCGGTCCGGAGCAGTTGAGACTGCCGCCCGGTCGTGTTAGGGAGCCAGTGATGCGGGTGTAGCTCAATGGTAGAGCAGCAGCCTTCCAAGCTGAATACGAGGGTTCGATTCCCTTCACCCGCTCCAAACTTCTTGTCTCAAATCGTCTCCTTACCAATTGAAAAAATTGCCATTTTTGCTAGCATGGCTTCCTTGGACGGAACATGACGACGCGCTGCGTAGCATGGCGTCTCATCGGTTTCCGGAGCCAAAACGGAGCCAAGAATGGCGAAGCTTGCTTTTACCGAGCTGACGATTCGAAATCTCAAGCCAGGATCGTATTTCGACGAGAAGATACCGGCCTTCGGCATCAGAGTCGGCAAGAACAGGAAGACCTGGATCGTTGTCCGCGGCCGTGAGCGCATCCGCACGCGGGTTGGTCATTACCCCGCATTGCCGCTAGCCGAGGCGCGCAAGAAGGCACTGGTGCTTCTTGGAAGCCCTCTGGACGCCCAATCGCTCTCAACCTTCGCCGATGGCCGGGAGCTGTTTCTGCGCACCCACTGCGCGCAGCACCAACGCGAGCGCACGCGCAAGGAAACCGAGCGGCTGCTGACCAAACATTTCGCCTCGCTTGATCGCAAAAAGCTCTCAGGCATCACCACTGGACAGATCACCGCCATTCTGGATGAGTTGCTGCCGACGCCCTCTGAAGCGCAACACGCGTTCAAGGTGGCGCGGACCTTCTTCCGGTGGGCGGAGGCGCGGGGCTATTGCAAGAATCCGTGCACGATGCCGGCACCGTCGCGCGACGTGGCGCGCGACCGTGTCCTGACGGACGATGAGCTGAAGCGGATCTACCGCGAGGCCAAGGGACAATTCGGGCAGATCGTCCGCTTGCTGATCCTGACCGGTCAGCGCCGCGGCGAAATCGCCGGTCTGAAATGGGAGTATGTCGATCTGGACAAGGGCGAGATATCGCTGCCGCCCGAAATCGTCAAAAACGGGCGGCGGCACACGTTCCCGATCGGTCCGATGGCCAAGAAAATCCTGCAGGCTATGACGCCGTCGGAAGGGTATCTGTTTCCGGCGCGCAGACGGCAAACGCCATTCGCGGGCTTCTCCGCCGCGAAAGTCGGCCTGGACAAATCCTCAGGCGTCGCGGACTGGACCCTTCACGATCTGCGCAGGACCTTTGCGACCAATCTCGCGACACTGGGCGTGGCGCCGCATGTCATCGAGCGGCTGCTGAACCACATCACAGGGTCGCTCTCGCCGATTGCCCTGCGCTACAACAAGGCGAAATACGACAAGGAGATGCAGGAGGCATTACGAACCTGGGAAGCCAGATTGATCACGATATTGGCACCTTCGCGAATTCGGAGAACACCTCGTCGGGCATGAAATGCAGCGTGTCGCAATGCGTCACACCGCGTCGCTGCGTCAATTCGCCGAACATATTCTCTCACGGCGAAGTTGTCTCTTCCCGGGTCGGCGTGGTGCAAGGTGACACATTCCTGAACACGGCGTCCCGTTTGCACGAGAAACCATGGGCTGTAATTGAGATGTCTCGTTCATCAGGAGATATCTCCCATGTCCGTCAACGCCGCATTCTCTACCAGCACCTCTGACCAATGGGCTACGACGCAGGATTACTTTGACGTTATCGACGAGCGTTACGGGCCGTTCTTGCTCGACGTCTGCGCAACGCCCCAAAACGCAAAGTGTGAGCGCTTCTACACCAAGGATGGGCTCGCGAATCCGTGGTCGGCAAATAACTGGATGAACCCGCCTTATGGCTGCGATGTCGGCAGTTGGATCAAGCGGGCCTTCGACGAAACGAAAAACGGCAACACCACGGTTGCTCTCCTGCCGGCGCGGATCGATGCGCGTTTGTTTCACGAATACATATGCGGCAAGCACGAATTTCATTTGCTGTGTGGTTACCCTGAATTCGGAGGTGCGGGAAGCAGTGCGCCATTCTCTGCCATGCTTGTTATTTTCGGCCGAACGCCGCGAACCTAAAGTTCTCGGCCAAAATCCTGTCCTGAATGGGTGCGGCGCCAGGCCTCCATGTCCCGCTTGACTTGTTCAGCCCGTGACCATTCCGGTTCGGCAATGATCAGCGACCGCCAGGCGGCGTCGTTAAAATGAGGTTCAAGGTCGCCGACCGGTCGGTCCTTCACAGGCTCCGGCAGCGCCGACGGCTTCAGGTCAGCTGCCGTCTTCGCTTTCCCCTCCATGATTTTGTCGATCGCCGCATCGTGTTGAGCCCTCTGCTGCTCGCGCTCGGCCGTTTGCCATTCCTTCAGCGCGCTGAATTCGGTCTTGTGCTTCTGCCAGATATTGTCGGTCAGGGCGCGAGTCTTCGTCTTCCCATCGCGGGCCAGTGATTGCCGTTCGCGCTCATGAATGCGGCCGAGAGTTTTCGCGAGGCTGTTCGTGGAAACGATATGGCGGAACATCTGCCGGAAGGTGAGGGGCTTGCCGCCACCGAGCCGCTCGCGGTTGCGGAACACGAACACGGCCCGCTCGAACGGATGGCTAGCGCGTTCGGTCACGAAGCGCATTTCCTTGGCCTGATCGCGGTAGAGCTGACGCCATTTGGGCCGCGCCTCCTCGCGCATGCGCGCGCGGATGGCATCGTGCTTGGCTTGGCTCACGTCATCAAGTGCATCCCGCTCCCGTTGCTGGCGCTCCCATGTGACGTCACGCGCCAGTTTGTTCGACTTGGCGACTTCTTTGCGCAGCTCCCACCGCCGGTCCTTTTCTGCTTTCTTCTCCAGCCATTCGCGGCGCTTGGGGGACAGATCCTTGATCGGCACGTATGGCTTTCCGGCAGCGGGAGCGAATTCCTGCGCCAACCGCTCTTCCTTGCGCAAGCAGCGCACACGCTTACGCTCTTCCGCGTTGCGCAGGCGCTCGTTGCAATGCACCCGCCCAATTTCCTGTTCATATTCGAGAGCCCATTCGGACAGCCGCTCCTTGGTAAATTTCAGCGCGGCCGTTCGACCCGTGTAGGGATGCACGGTGTTGGCAACGATATGCAGGTGCGGGTGTTTCTTGTCGTGGTGCCCCACGATCAGGGCTTCGTGCCCCTCAAGGCCAAGCTGTTTGAGGCTCGCGATCGCTGCCGCTTTCATCTGCTCTGGCGTCGGCGCATCGTCCGCATGCCAGGAAAGCGTGTAATGCAGCACCGGGGTGGTGTTCTTCCGTCCGCGCGCCGAAAGCCCGGCATTCGCCTTTAGCTTGGCCTGGTTCTGGCACGTCTCATGCATTTCGAACCAGGCATGCTCTGGTTCGCTCGTGAGATTCTGCGTCATCATCCAGGCGACGCGGTCTCGAGTTTCAGCCTTGGGATCGTGAAGGACGTACCGACACGACCCTTTGAAACTCTTGCCGCGGGCTTGCAGGCGCGGAATCATCACATTTCTCCTTCGCATCGCGGAGCCGCTGCAACAGCAGCTCATCGCGCATCAATATGTGGATCAGATCGCGCAGGTTATCTGCCGTGGACAGCGTGTCTGGTGGCAGGTTCGAATTCAGCGCGTGGGCGATCTGGTTCAGATTGTTGCCGATGCGTTTCAGCTCCGCGATCAGCGCCGGATCCAGAGGCGCCGGCATCCTTGAGGCTTCCACCCGTACCGTGCCGCGCGTGATGTAACGCTCGGCTAACCCCGACACGCTTGCGCCCGCCTGCGCGGCTTCGGCCTGCAGCCGCGCAAATTCGGACGGCATCACGCGCACTGTGATCGCTCGGGTGCGGGCAGCAAGCTGGTGAGTACGGGGTCTTGGCACGAGGTGGCCTCCGAGAGGATGGGTTCGGGGCGTGAGCCCTGACAGGAAGGGGTCCCGGGGAAGAGCGGAGCGGCTCCCCTGGGCGAGAGGGATTTGATTTCGAAACCAAGTTTTTTGGATTTCGAAATCAAATCCACATCTCGCTACCCCAAAACTTTCTAAGGGTATTTGCTTCATCACTGAATCTCCCTCCCTTCAGTTATTCCCAACTTTGCTGCGCGCAATCATTTCACTTTTCGTAACTTCTGCACTCGCCAAGTCTCTTCGCGCATTATCTTGTCTCGCTGTGTCGCCTAACTTTTTGATTTTTATTTTGATCTCTTGTGTTGCGCTTCTCTCGTTCGCAATTCGAGTCATGAAGAGCCGCGCGTGTGCGCGGTCCATGCGCTGCATACGGGAGCAATCAATGCATCATCATTTTCCACCGCGTGGGTCCAATATCCGCGGCGCGAGCGAATCGTCTCCGTCGCAAGTGTGGTGTGATCCGGCTGATCTTGATGACAGCTGGACCTGGTCGCCGGGCCGCGTTCTGCTTGGGCGTTGGGGCGATCGTTGGCTCGGCCGCAAGGACGGCCGGCACGTCATGACAATCGCGGGTACGCAGGCGGGGAAATCATCAAGCGTACTTATCCCGAACTTGCGCCGCTATCCAGGCTCTGTGGTCGTGCTTGATCCGAAGGGCGAGCTGGCTGCGGCGTGTGCGGAGTATCGTCGAACGATGGGACAGCACGTCTATATCCTCGACCCATTCGAAGAGCTCGGACAGGAGTCGGCCTCCTACAATCCTTTCTCGGAGCTCGGGCTTGGCAGGATCCGGCACATTGCCCCCGACGTATCTCAAAGTTCCGATGCGCTTATCATCAATAACGCACGTGATCCGCATTGGACCGACGCCGGGAAGAATCTCACCCGCGGCGACGTGCTGCTGACGCTCGCCGAGCGACGTCTTCCAACCTTGCGCGGCCTGAGGCGGTTCCTGTGTTCGACGCCGCCCGAGATGGAGCGCCGCCTCACCGCCATGGCAAATACTCCCGAGTTCGACGGCATCATCAGCAATATCGGCTCGACCTTTCTGGGAAAGCTTACCGGGAGTCCACGGGAGATGCAGAGCATCCTCTCGACGGTGCAGGAGCAAACAGCGCCGCTCGATGATGTGCTGCACATCACCGAGCGCAGCGACTTCCGGCTCGCGGACCTCAACACAGGAAAGTTGTCGATCTTCTTGGTGCTGCCCGGCATGCGGATGGGCACGCATTTCAGGTGGCTGCGCCTGATCGTACAGCAGGCACTCTCTGTCTTGGAACGTGCGCCCGTACCGCGCGGCAAGCTACCGGTGTGGTTCGTGCTGGAGGAGTTTCCGACGCTCGGACACATGCGCAGCCTTGAGACGGCGGCCGGGCTGATGGCTGGCTTCGGAGTAAAGCTGTGGTCCGTCCTGCAGGACCTGACGCAGCTTCAGACCAACTACCCGAAATCCTGGGAAACCTTCCTTGGCAATGCCGGCATCATTCAGGCATTCGGCAACGTGGACCTAACGACGACTGAGTATCTCTCCCGCATGCTGGGCAATACCCAGATCATCGAGACGCAGGATATCCGCGTATCAGGCGGGCAGATGAGCCAGGGTGACCTTGGCCGCAGGGAGCACGTGCGAAACGTGCGCCTGCTTGAGAACTTCGAACTCCGGCAGCACTTCGCGGCGGAGGCGTGTCGCCAACTCGTCATCGTGCCCGGCAGCCCGCCCGTTTACATGAACCGGCTAGAGCCGGAAGGGAGGGAGACCGCATGAGCTATCAGGTGATCAGGGAGTACGACATTGATGGCAAGCTCGTGGCGGCGGGCTATGAGTGGGGGGAGCCAAACGACCTCATCATGCATCTGTCGGCTGGCTTCATTTTAGCGGCTGTCGGTATCGCGACCATATCGTCTTACGTCATGAAGACGCATGTCCTCGGCGGCCTCTTACTGCTGAGCGGAAGCGCGCTGCTTGGGTACGCTGGCTATAAGTTGTCCAAGGTCGTGTTTCGTCCGCGGTCCTTCATCTTCAATCTCGATGGCGCAATGCGGATGCCACACGGCGTGCCCGAATTCGGGCGGCTGCGCGCTATCAATGGCCATCACGGAAAAGTCGGCACCATCGAGAAAATCCGTGACGAGGGCCCTCACGGAGGGCCCCGCGGTGTTCATCGCGTCGCCATGTTCAGCAAGGAAGGGCACATCGTGCGCATATCAAAGGCACTTCATCCAGACGACGCCCATCTGGTCTCGGTGCAACTCACCGCGGCCTTGCAGGAGATCCGCGACGAAATCGCGTGGCGTGCGCGGGCCCGGGGAGCGCGGTAATGTGGGCCGCAAGAGAAGCGGAAGCTCATGAACCAGCTTCCGCCGTGACATCAGTCGATGTTATTCCGCAGGGTGTCGGAGTTGAGTGTCTCGACGCAGCCGTTGCGGTAGCGCAGCAAGGTATCGCCGTCGAGATCGAAGAGATCGTCAGGCCGGCAGATCGCGGATCCGATTTGCGGCTTCGAATGCGTCAGCTGCAATCGGGCTCGTGAACGGCGCGAGGGCATGCCCTCGCGCCGCGGTGCCTGCCGCCGAACTCACGCTGCGCTCGCCTCGTCACCGGTCTTCTCGGTGATCTCACGCAGCTGGATGCGGCCGTTAAGGGGGAAAGCATCAAACATTAGCTGGAAGCCGTTGCCGTTCTTGTTCGGCCAAGCGGAGCCGATGCGGGTCCAGAAGCTTTTTTCCTTCTCGCCGCGCACCTGGTAGATGGCGTGTGTCGGGCGCTTTTTCTCGTTTGTCTTGTCGGTCATTTTTAAGTCTCCATAAGTTGTTTCGGCCGAGCCACATGCTGGCCTTGTGGGGACGTGAAAAGCGGGACCATGAACGCAAGGTCACACGCCGCGCGTCAGCGCGCCGCAAGGGGCGGAGCTGCACAAGCCGAAGGCGCGGAAGCGAGCCGCGTTGATCCTCTAGCGTTCGGTCCCGCTTAGACCCCACAAACAAGGCCGGCAGGCTTCGTGCCGAACAAAGCCGGAGACAGAAGAGGCCGCCAGCAAACGACAAGGATACGTCCAAGCTTCGTTGATGCGGAGTGGGGGGAAGGTGGTGGCATAGACCGCTTTTCGGTAGCAAGGCCGGAAAGGGCAATGGTGCAGCTCCCGATCAGGTGGACTTCCGTTCCGGCAGCTGATCAGCAGACGTCACGGAAACGCGTGCAGGGGGCAGCGTCAGTGCGGCGCAGCGACCGCAAGCGTCCACATACGTCGGGCGATTTCACGCTCTTCAGGTCCGATAGCCTGCAGGTAGATACTTGTGGTCTCCATGCGCGCGTGCCCGAGCCAGCGCTGAACAAAATTCAGCGGCACGCCGCTGCGGATCGCGTGGAGTCCAAAACCGTGACGCAATCCCTTCGGCGTGGCGTGGATACCGGCCTCGATATGCGCTTCGGCCATGATTGTCTTGACCAGTTGCCAGGCCCGGCACCGGCACCACGTCCACAGCTTGCGTGCGTGCTCCCCGGTAGCGAGGCTATGCACGCGCACGATTTCCGCCATGACATCTTCGGGGAGGGGGATTTCACGGATGACGACAGCGCGACTGCGCTTCTTCAGACTACGGACCGCAACGAAACACTCGGTGACGTCAAAGGATTGTGCGGTCAGCGCAAGGCATTCCGAGATGCGGCATCCGCTGTAGGCGAGGACCAGACAAAACGTAGCAAGATCGCTGCGGGGGCACGCCCAGGCGGCGGCAATGAAGCGGGCGCGCTCGCTCGGCGAGAGATATTTGCGGCACCCGATGGGCGTATAGAGACAACCGCCCGAAATTTTGCGTGGTTTGGGCATGGGCCGCTCCTACCGGGCTGTGCCGGTACCGGGGCGACAGTCTTGCCTATTCTGTTGAATGGTCTGGGACGCTTGAAATCCGGGGCTTCCGGAGCGAACTGGATTTTTTGATACCACGTCGTGGAATCCGGATCAACGGATCATCTCGCGCGTTATGGCCAATGCGACAGAATAGGCAATTCTGTTGAGTGACCTCGGAGCGCTGCATCAAAGCCTTGGGAGATAGCTCAGGGCTTTTTTGATTCTGGGACGTCGGGCGCGGACCCCCCTCAATAGTGGAGTCACGTCCTATGAACGCACCTTTCTCCCGATCCGATATCGCGCAGTGGAATCATTTGCGGGATATTCACGACGTTCAGCCTCTGAACGAACGCGACCGCGCCTGCCTCGATGCCGTGCGCGGCGTGCTTGAACAGTTTGATCGCCTCGACCGCTTCGGGGTCAATCTCCTGCACAAGCACTTCGACATGGCGAGCGACGAAATCCTCGTCGAACAGGTGGACGAAGCGGGCCGCAGGCTCGTGACCAAGCCGGTCAAGGTTGACATCGTCCGCGACGAGATGGCCGCCGCCTATGAAACCCAGTGGCACTGGCAACGAGATGCCAGCGGCGCACTGGCGCAGGTCTGCGTCTCGCGCTGTTTTCCCGGCAACTGGCAATCGCCTGGGCACGTCAGCCAGCACACCGGCTGGTAGTCGGCGGCTGGTAGTCGGCAGGGGCCGCGTTCGCGCGGCCCCCATTCCGTTTCATCACACAAAGGAATTTTAGAATGTTCAGGTCTTCACTGGCCGTCACGCTGCTCCTGGCTGCGACTGGCGTATCTTACGCGCAGCAACAGGAAATCGAATGGAAGCAGACCATCAATATGCCGAAGGGCCAAAACATCCCCCGTGATCGCGCGGACATTCTCGGCATCGAGATCGGCGACACCTACCAGGAAGCGAAGGAGAAGCTTCAAAAGCTGGCAGCGGAAGGCATTCAACCCAAAGCGAAAACCATGACACCCGCGGAACGCGCGGTCGCCCGAATGAACGGCGAGCGTAGCGGCCCGCCGCCGATGAAGGAAGAAAAGCGTATATATAATCTGAAAGCTCCTGGCGCCAATTCTACGATATCGGCGTCCTTCGTCCAGACGATCAACATCAGTCGCGAGATGGCGAGCGGTTCGGGCAAGAAATACTCCGAGAACGTGGCCGTGATACTCAGTGCGCCGTCGTCAGGGCATCAGGTGATCGGCGTGACGCGGAGCATCTATTACGGAGCGGACGGCGATCAGCCGTTGATTTCCGATACGTTGGCGCAGTTGAAAGCCAAGATGAAGTTCGAGCCGCAAGTCATCCATGCAGGTGGCTTTCAGTACCGGTTTCAATTCAATGACGGAAAGCCGTACGCGCCGCCTAAGCCGTCTTTAACGTCTTGCGTTGTGGGTTACGGCGTCGATAACGCGACCAACTTGCGACAAGTCAATGAATCCGGCGATTGCGACGCGTTGCTGGAAATAAGTTCGCAGACGGGCATTTCGGCCAACCACGCGAGCATCCTCTTTTTCAAGCTGGGCGATAACGATCGCACGAAAGCAAACCTGACCGCCGACTTCGCATTTCTGTCTGATTACGTTTCCCAACTCCAGCAAAACACGCGCGGCGCGCCCCCAAAGCTCTGAGCACCGATGGCAGAATCACCGACCAGACGCGAAGTAATGACGAGCGCGGTGGCGATTGCCGCCACCGCGCTTATGCCGGGCATTGAGCCAGCACGTCCGGGTTTTCTAGCGATCAATGAGAAAGTAAACCAGGCGGTCATGCAGTTTAGACAAGCACGGATCGCGTCACGCGTTGCCCGTCCTCGCATTCTTGATGAAATGCGCAACACTGGAATCTCTGGTTTCTTTGCTGCAGCCGAAATAAGGACACGGGTGCGTGCGCGCCAAGCCGCACAAGAGGCCGTCGAAGAATTGTGCAGAACGATTGCGACCAATGAGCGCGAGATCGCTCTTCAAGAGGAGGCTGTCGCGATCTATGAGAACGAGCTTCGCGGGCCGATGAACTTAAGGAACCGCTTTGCTTTAATCGATGGAATGGTTGCATCCGCAACCGACTAGCCTAGCGGCAATGAGCGGGGGAAAGCAGTCAAGGCCGCGCATGCGCCCGTTAGGGTCGCCTTGACCGCTGGGGCGGCACGCCCCCAATGCAAACAAGAGAAGGCACCCGCAGGAGCGTCAGCATAGCGCCGCCGAGGCGGGACGCGGGACCGAGTGCAGCCGTGAGACTGGTTAAAAGGGCACCCGCGTTCGGGGCAGTGATAGCGACGCCGGTATGAAATGACGGCGGGACCCTAACGCGAGTGCCCCCGGCGAGCGGCTCATTATTGCTTCGCGCGAGGGATCGTCACCACATGGCCGAGACAGACGTTCCGCGCCTTCGCGGCAATCGGCTAGCTCGGTGAGCGTTCGCGAGTAGAGCCCCGTCCGTTTGGGACGCGCCGTTTGGTTTGAATGCTTAAGAAGCCAGTTGAATTATGTCTTAGGGCTGCGTTTCGGTGTGCGAGAGTTGACCCTTCAACAGATTCCGCCGTACACTAAATGACAACATTCCTGGCTGGAGGAGCATGAAGAGATATATTTTCTGCCTTTGTTTCTTTTTTATTTTCGGCATTACGGCTTCATCTTCTGCTCAACCCGCGATCGAACTCTCGGACTGTTCGTCGTCATCCGAGCAAGCTCTCGCACTGGCGAACAAATCGCTCGCGAGCGAAAATTCCAAAGATGACCGGATTGCATTGGTTTGCCTGACGCAAGCCGTAAGCGCGATCGATAAGCGGCTCGACGATCTGATTGCAGGCCGTATTGAGTTCAAGGGACCGGTAAAAGCGCCTAGCTATCTCTATCCAACGGATCCCAACAGCAAGAGCGGTGGAAAATGAACCTCCGCTATTCGGGCATTGTTGCCTTACTCTGGGTCGGCCTTCAGTTTCTTTCCGCAAGCTCCACTTTCGCAGCTTGCTCGACCCCAGCTGGCGTCGAGGGGCAGTCGATTTACGACTTTACCGCTCATAATCTGCAAGTTTGCTCGGGCACGACATGGCAGGTGTTAGGAGGCACCCCGTCCCAATGGGCCAACGGTTCGGGAGGGGCGATTTCATACAGCGGCGGAAATGTTGGAATCGGTACAACGTCTCCGGCACAAAAGTTGGACATTGCTTTGGGACAAACAGCCGAGAACCAAGGCATACCGGCTTCGTCTGGCTCCTCGCAAAATGGCGGTTTGCGGATTTCATCGTCGGCAACCATATACGGTGAAGTTCTCGATATGGGGGTAAACGTAAGCTCGGCGGGATCATACGGGTGGCTACAAGCGACAAATCGTGCGGCGCTAGGGACAAATTACAAGCTGGCGTTGAATCCCAATGGCGGCAACGTCGGCGTTGGAACGACGAGCCCGGGAGTTCTGTTCGATGTTAATGGCGCCCTGCGTGCTTCGACAATTCGCGTGGCCAGCATGCCGACGACCTCTTCTGTCTATAGCGTGTGTGTGAATAGCGGTACCGGCGCACTCGAATACGCGTTCAACGTTACCTGTCCCGCAGCATCGGACCGCCGCCTGAAAACCAACATCGAAAGCATTTCAAAAGTGACCTCGCTTGAGCAGGCATTGAAATTGCGACCGGTAACGTTCGACTGGATAGACAAGAAAGCTCGTGGTTCACAAAGGAACATCGGATTCATTGCCCAGGAGGTCGAAAAAGTCGTTCCGGAGTTGGTCGTGATCCAAAAGGACGGCATCTACAATTTACAGTACGAGAAAATGAGTGCAGTACTCACAGGGGCCATTCAGCAGCTAAAAGCCGAAAACGACACGCAGGCTGATGAAATCCGCGAGCTTCGCGAAGAGTTCAAAATTCTGAAAGCTTCCATCCATTAAATCATCGCCACTTACGAAGGATTGAGATCAACGCATTGAACCCTTCGCATTAGCCTTCTTTCACCCTTTCGGCTTCTATGCGCGGATTATCGACAAGCTCGGTGACAATGTCCTTGAAATCCTTGCACTCACGTAGCTGTGTTTGAAGGTATTTCAGCTCTCTCTTCTTGAGTGTCTTACACCTCGCGCGCGTTGCCACGTCATAGATATCACCCGTGATCGCGTCGAGCTTAAGGCCTTTCTCGTAGTCATGGCCGTGCAAGCGTGAGGGCCACGGATCGACATCCGTTTTGTGAAAATCCCAGATATGCCCGTTACGCTTGACGAGCTTCTCGACAAGGAGACGCGGTACGTCGAACTCCTTGTCGATCGCAACTTCGCGGGTCTCGATCGTCAGCGCTGGCTTTGCAGGCTGGTTCTCGGGCAGTTGCGAAAGGCCTGTGGCGAGACCGCTCAGCGGCAGGATCCATTCGCCTGCCGTCGAGTATTCTATGTTGACGCGCACCGTCGATTGACCGTCCTTAAACGTATGCTCGCCGATCTTCTCGCCTTTGTAGGTGATAACGCCCGTTTGTGGGTCAAGTTGCAGCGACATGGTTTTCAATTTCCTCTCGGTGCACAACTAGTGTTCTGGACGACAAAGGGGGCATCGTTGATGCCCCCTGCGAGTCCGGTCGGCTTAGCAGAAATCAGTATTCGCTCGGCAGCAGGATCACTTTATCGGTAAACCATAGCGTAATGCCAGGAGCGGGAAAATCGGTGAAGGCGATCTTCTTGGCGTACACTTGCGTACCGTTGCCATTACCGCAGCTCAACATTGCGCGGTTGGTTTCGACGTCGAGTTTCCAGACCTGAAATCCTTCTGTCTTGACGGCAGCTACATCCAGCTGGGCGAGTGCGATCTCATCCAGTAGCCAATAGGCACCGGCCTGGTCCGCCACGTATTTCGCGCCCTCGGTAAAAAGCACGTTTTGATTCAGCGGGTTCCGGTACCACTGCTCTGTTCCGGTGAACTGGTGCAGGTCTGCAAGTTTGATGTCAGTCATATTCGCCTCTCATGGTTTTCGGTTTGCGCAATGCAAACCGGCTAGCCACGCGGCAATGAGCGGGGGTTAGCTGTCACAGGCCGAAGGCGGAGGCTGGCGCGGGCTGGAGCGAAGCGACGACACGGGCCGACGCTTTCGCCCCCAAGGGGCTTGGCCTTGACGGCAGGGGCGGCACGCCCCCAATTCAAAACGAAAGAGGCAGCCGACGACAGGGCAGTGATAGCGACGCGGGGCTTGCCCCGTGGGCCCCGAGGCGACTGCCGCCGCGAGACCGGTTAACAAGGCACCCGCGTTCGGGGCAGTGATAGCGACGCCGGAACGGCGGGACCCTAATGCGAGTGCCTCCGGCGAGCGGCTCAATATCCCCTGCGCGAGGGATCGTCACGGGATGACGTTAAAGGCTCTGCTTGACTGGTTGAGAGAAGCTTTTTAGTTTTGTGTTGGCCTTGAGCACAGGCCGGTGTGCCCACCCACGCGAAGCCATGCAGTGCTTTTTCTATCAACTCTCATGATCCTTCCCGTTGGGCGGATTTGATTGGCAGTGGGCACACAGTCAGGTCCGTGATCAAAGGAATGGACCATGACACTTCGCAACGAACTGCAATCCCTGAAAACAACTGCTAAGCGTATTGCTCGGGCGCGCCGAATTGCGCATCACGAAGCACTCGATCTGATTGCCCGCAAACTGAGACAACCTCACTGGAATGCTTTAGTCGCCGCATGGGAAACTGGCTGGCGGCCAGAGGGTGACGCTGTCGAAGCTCTCGCCAGCGCCGAAAAAACTATCGACCCCGACGTAATGGCAATTTCAATTCTCGGCATCGGCCAGGGAGTGGAAGAACACGGGCACATCGACGGCGTTCCCTATACGCTCGAAATCGATTTCGAGGTAGTTATGTGGGTTGAAGGACGATGGGCGATCTGTGTAGAGCACGCGCCCTCGAAAGAGCCGATCATCGAAATCTACGATCGCAGCGAGAACAATCCGATCCTGAACACTGCGTTCAGGTCGAAGGCGCTCGCGATATGCCGGGAGGCGGTTGAAAGACTGCGTGCCCGTATTGCAGCGGATTGGCCGCGGCGATCGACAAAGCCGGACGCAGAGGGCAATGCACAGCACCCTTTGTCGAAAGGTGTCGCAAGTAGATGGTATTGCTTGCACTGCGACGGCGCGTTTACGGCATCGCAGATGTCCGAAAATATGTGGCACTGTCCAAAGTGCAGTGCGACACCCATCGACATATTCATTGCGCCTTTCTGGAAAGCCGCCTGATTAGACCGAGCACGGCTTGTCCAACCGGCAATGAGGAGCGTCACGCTCCTCATTTTGCGCGAGGGATCGTTACCGGATGGCCGAGACAGACGTTCCGCTTCTTCGCGGCAATCGGCTGGCTCGGTGAGCGCTAGCGAGTAGAGCCCGGCCGGGCCACCGGCGCGTCCACGGGCATGACATCCAAGCCAAAACGCTGGAAATTCACGACTTTCCGGTGGTGGGCTCAACTCTGGGGAAAAGGACGCAGTTATCCACACCCATTGCGAGAATCTGATTTTCATGTTTTGTTCACGGTAGCGATTCTAATGGGGCGAGGATGAGTTCCTTTCAGTTTATCCATACCGGGGATATCCACCTCGACAGCCCTCTAAAAGGGCTGAGCGGCCAGGAAGGGGTTGCGGCCGAACGCATCCGGACGGCGACCAGAACCGCCTTCGAAGATCTTGTTTCCCGGGCGATTGAAGAGCAGGTCGCCTTCATGGTCGTTGCCGGTGATCTTTATGACGGCGACTGGCGCGATTTTCAGACAGGTCTCTTTTTCGTCGGGCAGATGGGGCGTCTTCGCGCAGCGAACATCCCCGTATTCTTGCTCCACGGCAATCACGATGCCGAAAGCCAGATCACGCGGCGGCTCACCTTGCCGGACAACGTCCAGGTGTTCGGCTACCGAAAACCGCAAACATTTGAGCTGGAAGAATGCCGCGTGGCACTGCATGGCCAAAGCTTCAGAGTGCCGGCGACAACAGACAACCTTGCGGCGGCTTATCCCCCGCCGGTCAAAGGCTGCTTCAACATCGGCGTGTTGCATACCGCCCTCGGAGGCGTGAATGGACCTCACCAGAATTACGCGCCGTGCAGTCTCGATGAGCTTGTAAACAAGGGCTACGATTATTGGGCGTTGGCGCATGTGCATCAGGCCAGCGTTCTGCACGCGCATCCTCATGTCGTTTTCTGCGGTAACCTGCAGGGCCGCCATATTCGTGAAACAGGTCCAAAGTCGGCCTACCTGAACACGGTTCAAGACGGCGTTCTGCAAAGTATTGAACCGCTTCATACCGACGTCGTCCGCTGGGCCCAGATCGACGTGCCGGTTGGCGCGTGCGCGCAGTTTGGCGACGTCATAGATGAAATCAAAAACAAGATTGATGCCGCCACGATGGATTCAGAGGGGCGGCTGCTGGCATGCCGCATCCAGCTGACGGGTGCGACCGCTCTCCATGGCGAGTTGCTGGCGTCAGAGTCGCAGCTGCTTGCCGAGGCACGGGCTGCTTCCCTGGCACTCGGCGCAGAGATTGCGTGGATCGCGAGCGTGGTCAATGCGACGCAGCCGGCATCGACAATGTCGGGAGCAATGGATCAGGAGGCGCTCAATGATTTGAACGTTTTGCTGTCGCAGGCAACCGGCGATCCCGAATTGCAGGTTCAAGTCGCGAATGAACTGGGCGAACTCATTCGCAAGCTTCCGCATGACGCTGCGCTCGATGTGGACGATGCGCTTCTGCTGGCCGCGATCAACAAGGATTTTGCCGCGGTGATCGGTCAGGCCGGCGCGTATCTGAACGCACGCCTGAGTGCGGGGGAGCGTTGAACAATGCGTTTGCGTTCTCTTGATCTTATTCGCTACGGGCATTTCACCGACCGGACGCTCGCTTTTCCGTCAGGCGGGCCGGATTTTCACATCGTGTACGGTGAGAACGAGGCTGGGAAATCGACGACAATGTCGGCGATTGAAGATTTGCTGTTCGGAATTCCCGGTCAGTCTCCTCGCAACTTTCTTCATGAAAACGCTGCGCTTCGGATTGGTGCGACGTTGGAACACGATGCGAATACGCTCGCCATCCGGCGGCGCAAGGGCAATAAAGATACCATCCTGGGATGGGACGATCTGCCCTTGAGCACAGGCGACGGGACGCTTGGGCCACTGCTCGGAGGGATTGATCGCGCCTTCTTTTGCAGGATGTTCTGTCTCGATCATGAGCGCCTGCGCGTCGGCGGGCGTGACATTATCCAGGCCAAGGACGATGTCGGCGCTACCTTGTTCGCTGCCGGGGCAGGCGTGTCGGGCCTCCGGGGCCTTCTTGCGGCGATGCAGGAAGAGGCGGAAGGGCTTTGGGCCAGCCGCAAAGCGGGGCATCGAAAATATTACCAGGCCGAAGACCGCCTCAAGGATGCGGATACTGCCTTGCGGCAGCACATCGTGACGGCAAGCAAGTGGCAGGAACTGAAATCGGCTTTCGATGAGGCGCGCGAGCGCTGCGCCGGCATTGAAAAGGACATCGAAGGTCAGGTCACCGAACTCGCCAAAATCGCGCGCATTCGGCGCGTTTATCGTGCCGTGCGGCGTCTGGCGGAAATCGAGCGCGAAATCGCCGGACTGGGTGGTGTTGCTGTTCTTCCTGCCGGCGCCGCAAGCGAATTCGAGAAAGCGGCCTCCGATAACGCTGCCGCAGACGTGCGCATCAGCGCGTTCGGCGAACAGATCGCGGCCATCGGCGTGGAGTGCGCTGGCCTGGTCATCGATGACAACCTTCTGCAGCACGGATCGGAAATAGAGCGGCTCTATGAACGCCGCATCCAGGTTGCGTCGGGCAGGGCGGACTTACCAAAGCGGCGCGCGGATCTCGCGACTTCAGAAGAGGCGCTGAAACGCCTGGCGGCCGAATTGGAATGGACGGGTCCAACTGTCGAGCACTTGATCGCCAGGATTCCCGTGCGTGCCAAGGTCTCGGTTGTCCGTGGGTTGTTGACCGCGCGCGGTAGCCGTTTCACGGCGGTCGGAAACGCTCGAAAAGCGGTCGAGGACGCGCTTGAGAAGGTAGAGGATATTCGCATCCGCATCGAAGCGGTGGGTGCCGCGCAGGATGTTTCGGCGCTGGCGGGCGTCGTCAAATCCATCCGCGCCCTCGGTGACCTGGATGCGCGTCTGCAGGCGGCCGAAAGAGAGCGGCGGGACGCCGATGATCTCTGTCAGCAGCAAATGGCGTCGATGAATCCCGCGGTTGCAGACGAGGTGCGTTTGCGTGCCATGCGGACGCCGACCAACGCAGCAGTCAAGGCGCACCGTGATGCGGCCCGCGAATTGGAACGTCGCATCCATAACCATGAGGCGGTAATCCGTGAATCCGCCCGCATGGTCGAGAACAATCGCAAAGCTTACCTCCGGCTTGTCTCGGATGAAGGGATTGTGTCCGCAGGCGAGATGACGAGATTGCGGGAGCATCGTGATGCCGGATGGTCCATCATAAAGCGGAAGCACATTGAGAACGTCGCCGTGCCAGATGCCGACGAACAGGAATTCACGAAGGGCGGTTCCCTACTGAGCGCATTTGAGGCGAGCATCGGCCATGCCGACGGAGCTGCCGATCAGCGTTTTGAGAATGCGCAATCGACGGCCGAAGCGATGGTGCTGGCCCGGCAGATTGCTGAACAGGAAGACGGACTACACGCGCAAAAAGAAGAGCTGGAAGCGCTAACCCTGGAGCAGTCGGGACTGGCCGCCGCATGGGTGGGCATGTGGACCGGTGTTACGGACACGCCATCGACCCCGGATGAAATGCTCGAATGGCTCGATGCAAGGACAGTGTTGCTTGGCCAGATCGCCAAGCGCGACGCTGCCCTCCGGTCGTCGGCATCGCTGCAGCAGGAGATTGCGGACGCCAGGAAGCAGCTTGTTGGCATACTGCAGGATCCTGCGGTTACCGCCGCCGCAGAAAGTCTGCCGCTCAACGGCATTCTGGCGACGGCGGAGTTGCGCATCCGGACGCAGGAAGCGATTGCGCAAAAGCGTGCCGAGCTGGAGCTTGAGGAACGCAAGATCAAGGCTGACGCAGAGCGAAAGAGCAAGGCCCTCGAAAGCGCCGAGAAAGAGCAGCGCGAGTGGGAAAACGAATGGAAGGAGGCCTTGGCAGCGCTGAACTTATCGGGCGAGGCGGCGGTCGAGACCATACAAGGCCAGATCGAAGCTCTGGAACAGATGCGCGACGTCGCCGCAAAGATTGCGGACCTGCAGCATGAGCGCATCGGCAAGATCGAGCGGGATATTACAGCATTTGAAAGCGAGGTAGCGAGACTCGCTGCATCCGTAGCAACGGATTTGGCAGGCGCGGATGCTGACGACGTTGTTATCAAATTGCAGGCGAGGCTGAATGACGCGAAGCAAAGCCAGGCAACGCTTGGCGAAAAGAAAGCGGCTATCCAGGGCCTTCAAAAGAAATTAGAGGATTGCGACAAGTCGAGAGAAGCCGCGCAGGAAATTATCCTGAAGCTGCAACAGGCGGCAGGCGTGACGCTGGATGCATTGCGCGCAGCCATAAGGCAATCCGATTTGCTGCGCGGGCTTAAGGATGAACAGGCAAGCTTGCACATTACGCTCGAAGGAGACGGCGATGGTCTTGGCATTGAGGCTCTGGCCGAGGAGTGCCGCAACAGCGACTTGGATCAAGCGGCGGCACGCGAACAGACGCTATCGCAATCCTTGAAGGATCAAAGACAGCGCCAGCTTGAGGCCATCCAGCAGCGTAACGACGCGGCGCGCGTTTTCGAAGCACTTGGCGGCGACGCTGCCGCCGCAAAGGCTGCGTCCGACCGTCAGGCAGCGCTCGCGGATATGAGAGACGCCGCCAGTCAATATGCCCGCGTTCGTTCAGCATCGCTCATCCTGCAATGGGCGATCGAGCGTTTCCGCCGCGAAAAGCAGGCGCCTCTGCTCAAGCGGGCGGGGGAGTTGTTCTCGATCCTGACCGGCGGATCCTTTGAAAGGCTCGCGCTCGAATACGATGAGAAGGACGTTCCTCATCTCGCAGGTGTCCGGCGCGACGGGAGCGTGGTTGGGGTTTCCGGCTTGAGTGAGGGGGCCGCCGATCAGTTGTTCATGGCCCTTCGCGTCGCCGCCGTCGAAGAATATCTCGTCCATGCCGGGCCAGTTCCGTTCATCGCTGATGATCTGTTTATCAATTATGACGACGAGCGCGCTGCCGCCGGATTCAAAGTGCTGCGCCAGCTCTCGGAAAAGACGCAGGTGCTGTTCTTTACCCACCATCAGCATCTAGTTGGCGTGGCTCGCACTGCATTCGGCGGCAACGTCTCGACCGCTGTGCTCGACCATCATGATGATCCCTTGAAAAACGTGGCATAGCTTTGAAACTGCTGCCCGATTGCAAGCGAGCGTATGGCCGGAACGAATCAGGGCACGGATGCGATGGAGAAATATCATATCAAGCTAACGGACGAAGAGGCGGCGTTTGTCGCCAGCATCGACCTGCGCGTCTCGCATGACCATCACGACGAGGGTCACGCCGCGTATCTCGCCAACAAGAAGCCGATCCTTGCGCTTCTGAAGTCTCTTAGCGAGCGAGATGCCATGCCAGCAGCGCGTCTGAGCTGGTGGAAGGATCCGCGGTACAATCAGGGGAGGGTCAAAGCCTCGCGCAAAGGATTGTTTGAGCGCAATGGCTGTATCGGTGCCGACATCTATACGCACCCCCATTTCATCCCGCATCTTCGCTATTTTCTTTTCGGAGCTGATCTTTCCGATGAAGTCATATCGGCATTCGAAGAAAAGGTTGGCAATCCTCAGTGGGTGACGTCGAGCGATGTTGTCCCGATTGGCAAGTACGCGCGAGACCTCACGCGGCAACATCATCTCGACAAGGCGGACGCGCCAGAGGAGTTTTTCAAGCTTTGCCTGGATTTGGGGCTTGGCTTAAACACGGCCGGAAGCGTAATGCGTTCGGTCAAACAGGTTCGGTAAACACCCACTGATCCGGTCTGAAGCGGGTTAGAGATCAGCCAGCTCAATAGTGATGTCGGGAAGAGGGACAGGAATTGAGAGATGAATGAACCGAAGAAACAGCATTTTGTGCCCGTTATGCTGTTGAAGAGGTTCGCACGACCTGATGGAAAGTTCTTTTTTCATGATCGAAGGAGTCCGGATAATCTGATCCGCCCAACGACGCCAGAGAATATACTCCACCAACGCTATCTTTATTCGCCTCAGAACGATGATGGAGTGAGAGATTTCTCACTTGAGCACAGATACGCCAGACTGGAGCATGCTGCTGATCAATTGCTTGATCGAATTGAGGGCGTTCTCAATAAGGCCATTGATCCCATCCTTGCTGGTACGAACCGGGAGTTGCTTGAGCTGTTCATTTACGAGCAATGGCGACGTGTGCCGGATATGCATGTGCGAGTGCTGACGCACGAGTCGTTTCGGTCGCGCGTCGAAGCTGCGATCGAAGAGTTTGAGCAAAAATTCCGGCCTTTGTCAGAGGCAGAGAAGGATACCCTGATTGGCAGCATAAACACCGCTGAAATTCGCAAGCAAATTCCCGGTAGAGCTCTCAGAAAGTCATCGGGAGAGGTTCTCGGGATTTTTCGCGATAAAACGCTGGTGTTTGTTGAAGCCCCTGACGGCTCAGAGTTTGTCATCGGCAGCAGCAACGTCATTAAGACATCGGACCAGTCGTCTGATCTGCGTCACAGCTCAGTCGAGATTTGGTTGCCCTTCAACCCCCGCTATTGTGTTGTTTTGGTCGGACGGATGGACTTGCCTGCTCGCGTCGTTACGACCCCGGATCAGGTCCATAGCATCAACCAGGCGTTGGCCCAAAAGAGTTCGATAATAGCGACTAAAAACACAGACCTGATCCAGACACTGCGGCCTGGAAGTAAAGTTGTCGATCTTGCCTAAATGCGTACTCTTCAGCGCCGACCACGCCGGAAGCCCTCACTTGGATCCGAACGATCATGCAAATGCGCAAATGCAGGTTTGGTTCTGCCAAGTCACTGAACCAAAATGGAAAAGTGCGGAGTGATAATATAGATTACGACAAATCAGGGTAGGGGGTCACGCCGCCGAAGCGGCCTGCTTCCACGCTTTTGACAAATCGCAGAAACGCAGTAATCGAGTCATAGATAAAGCGGGCCTCTGCCTGATCTAGCAGCTCGTTATCATGCGCGAGCGACTGATTGTTGCGGACATGATTGAATTTGTCAAAAACGCCAATGCCGTTCTTTACAATTTGCGCAGTCACCTCGCGCAGGTCCCGCTCTTGATTAAGCGCTTTGACGTATTTGCCGACGCGGCTGTGAAGAGGCTCTGATCGTTCCCAGACAATGTTCCGGCTGTCGAGAAGATGGCCAAATTTCTTCATGCAGTAGGTATGCAGCCGATCAAGCGCAGCAGCTGGGCGATTGGCGCCAATGTCGCGTTCAATGGAGGCTACAAGTTCTTCAAGGGTCTCGTCTTCCTGGAACCGCTCGATGGCATCCAAGCGTGGCGCAGCCGACGTATTCTCTATGCGATCGATCGCCGCAAAGAACCTGGCCCGGAGTTGGGCATCCGCCTCGGTCTTGTTGTATTCCGCTCGACTCTCGCGATGGGTCCATAGCTCTCTAAGCACGCGACAGACCGTGGCCGGGCTTTCGACCTCCATGAATGCCCGCATGTGATTGGCTTTGGAGGTGCCCTTGAAGTCGTATTTCTCCTGATAAATCTTGATACCCTGATCTTCAAAGAACTCGGCAAAGGTTCTGTCCGAGAAATTCAGAACGTAGCCCGAGCCCATTATCTTCTTCGATGATGCGGCGATCAGCGTGCTTAAGCTGAACCATGCATCCTCATCGACCGGTCTGCGGTGGCATGGGAGCGTCCAGCTCTTCAACGATCGCATCCGCAGGCTGTTCGCGTGTAATCGGATTCACTGCGCGCAATTCGAGCAAGCCCGCCTGCGCGTAGTTCTCCAGCAAATGGAGGAATTCGCGATAGCCTGTGGCGGCTTTTATGTCGTCCGGTACCTCATAGCCTTCGCGTTCAAGATCGCGCGCGTCGAACGGCAGCGGCGTAAGTTGTTGGTGTCCGGCCAGTCTGGTGTACGGCGAAAAATGCATGAGCATCACCCCCGCGAAACAGTATTTGTTCCAAATCGCGTCGTAAGCGGCGCGATGCTCATCATTCTGCAAGAGATGATAGCCCGGCCTGCCGAGCGGTTCATAATAGACATTGAAGTTGCCGACCGAGTGCTCGATGGCCCAAAGCCGCTTGCCGAACCACTTCGTGAAGTAAAGTTCCTGGAACTGAGCGTACGTCACAAGCTCGATATTGGTCGCTTGCGCGGCCGCGATGGCACCGACCTGAAAGCCGGTGCGTGAGATGATGTAGCCTCGGTTCGCGCCTGTCTCCTGCATGATCGTGCGGAAGGCATGCACTTTCTCCTGAGGGACATTCGTGCGCCAGTTTTTGCACTCGCAGATGATGCGGTACGTAATGCCTTCAACAGTCTCTTCTGCCAGAACATCAACGTCGTAGTGACCGCGGGGAAGCGGCAGTCGAACCTGGTGCTGAACGGCCATGCCGCATTCGCTGAGAATTACCGCAACCGATTCCTCCAGTTGCGCCCATCCGTCGGGAACTGTGCTTGCGATGAGGGTCATGCGTCTGGCCCATGCTCGGCGTTAGTGAGTCTCAAGACGCTGATGCTGCCCCTCGCATGAGAAAGACCTGTTGAAAGTGATTGCAACAATACCACCGCTAACGGCCCGCGGAAAAGCGATCATAAGTATCCGGCTCTTCTTCCTGATGCCAGACATAACCTTCACGGTTTTCAAGCATAAGAAGCGAAACAGCGAAGTCGTATTGCTCTGAAAAGATCGTCATTTCGCGGACCTCTTCAGGAAACCATACACCTGGCGGCAAGAGCACGCCCGTACGTCCGTCAACGAGGCCGTCCTGTCGGGCTGCGAGGGATAGTGCGGGAATCTCGATTGGGCCGCGGGATGTACGAAAGAAGGCGCCGGTCTTAAGCGCTTCGCTGCTTGATCGTGCCCACAGGATATAGCCATCGCGTGATACAACGAGAACCGCGCGCCGCGTCGTGTAAGAAAGCCAACGAAGCACTGCGGCTATAAGGGACACGCGGTAACGGTCTGCGCATTGCGCTATCGTGTCGAGATCGACCCGTGCGTCAGCCTTAATCTGACGGCGGTAGTCATCAAGCGGCATAAGGATGTTGGCGGCGAACACGTTAGCCTGGTGCTCAATCTGGCCGTACTCGCTGTCCCAACGAACGACGTCCTGCTCGCCGCAGCGAAAGCCGTTCGGGTATAGTGTGCGATGGACAAGGTAATGGCCGAATTCGTGCGCCAGCGTAAAATTGATACGCCCTTCAGATTTGATCGCGTCGTTGTAAAAAATACCCCAGCCCTTCTTGCCCTTCGGCGCTTTGATCAGTGCCCCGTCGAAGCCGGGAAGGGTATCGCCGACGACGACCGAAATCGGATCGTCAGGATAGCGTTGCGATGAATATTCGCGGGCCAGAACCGGAACGCTTATGGGGAAGTGCTCGGGTCCAAGCACCTTGTTCATCATCACACTGAGATCGATGGCCCAGCGTTCCGGTGTTGGCGATGCCTTCACTTATCATCGCCCCACAAATCGACCATGTGACGGAATTTCTTTTTGGTTTCGGGATCCATCTGCCGATATCGCCGGTAGAACGCTTCATCGACAGCATCTTCGACCTGAAGGCCAGCGTTCATGAGATAGTCGCCGGTGACGCCAAGCACGGCAGCGATCTTGGCGACCTTGTCGGCTGAAGGCCGGGGTGGGTTCTTGTTCTCAAGTTCCCAGATGTAGCTTTTGCTCGATCCGCTGAGTTCGGCCAGCTTTTCAAGCGTGTAGCCTCTCTGTTTTCTCAAATCGCGGATTTTGTCGCCTAGCGCGGTGGTCAACCGGACCTCCTGTTCCCAGAAAGTTCAGAGTAGTGGTATTTTTCATCCTTGACAACGTAAAAGGTCATCAATAGGTTCGTTCGGAGTAGCGATACTTTTTGTGGTGTTATTTGAAATAACACTAGATTTGGGATCGAAACAGGCGGAGGAGCGCGATCCCTTGTAAGGGAACCCGGGCGACACCACATGGAACTAGAATCGATACCGCGTTGGGCATGCTCGCCGGGTGGTTTTTACCGAACAAGGGAGTGGAGTTCATGGAGGCCATAAGCGATCAATACCAGTTGCCGCATAAGGACTTCGCGGCGGCCTGGGATGCGATCAAAATCTCGCCTGAGGTCAAGAACCGGCTGGTCGCTCAGTCCCTTCTCTCCCTTCAGCTCCGGCAGAAATTCAGCTTCGAGGTCATGCCCGTGCATGGCCTTATCGTTATGGCGGGGCCGCCCGGCACCGGCAAAACCACGCTTGCCCGTGGCCTGGCCAACGAAGTTTCGCGCGCGCTCGGCGGCTCGAAGGTCAAATTCATCCAGATTGATCCGCATGCTCTGGGCAGTTCCTCTCTCGGCAAGAGCCAGAAGGAAGTAACCAAGCTATTCCAGCAAACCATACCGGAATTCGCGGCTGGCGGGCCCACGATTGTTCTCCTTGACGAGGTCGAGACCCTTGCGGCCGACCGCCAGCGAATGAGCCTCGAAGCCAATCCCATTGACGTTCACCGGGCTACTGACGCCGCGCTCGCCGGCATCGATCTTTTGTGCCGGAAGCACCGCAACACGTTGCTCTTCGCGACCACCAACTACATCAAGGCTGTTGACCGCGCGCTGCTCTCGCGTGCCGACCTCATCGAGGACATCGGTTTGCCAAATGCGGAAGCGCGAAAGGAAATCATCGCTGACGTGCTGAAGCAGTTGGCCATGGAATGGCCCAAGGTCGATGCGCTGAAAACCCAGATGGCGGCGTACGTCCATGCTTCGGATGGATTGGACGGCCGCCGGTTGCGCAAGGCCATCATCACGGCGGCGGCCTCGTCGATAGAGACCGCCAAGGATCTTAACACGCTTCGCCCGGAGCAGATCGTCAAGACCCTCAAACACGCCGTTGGTCAGGCCGCGGCCACGGAGAAAGCGGCATGAAGGTTCGTCGCGAGATTGCCTCGATCCCCGTCCGCACCTCCGCCGAGACGTGGCAAGCGGTCACTGATCTGATTGTCGGCGCCGGTTCGGTCGATGCCGGCACGCTGAAAGCGGCGGCGAGTGTCATGGAGTCGCTTATCGCGGACGAGCATGCCGCCACGGTCCCGATCGTTGTGAAGGGTAGCGGGCCGCGCCTCGTTATCTACTGCCTGTACAACGAGGAGGCCATGTCGGCGGGCAAAGACATCGATAAGCTTAACTGGGTGCCGACTGCGGGCGATTGGGCGATGACAGCGCCGTGTGACCCCGAGGACGTTTCATGGATGAACAAGACGCTCAAGGAGCGCGCGCCGCGGATCACCGTGCATGACGTGGCCAACCAGCCTGATGACAGTGATGAGGAAGCGGGCGCCCAGAGCGCTGCGTTGAAGATCGACTGGGGAGCATTGGACCGTCCATGACCGTATCAGTACATGCTTATGCCCGCGCGCACACCGCCACCTTTGTGGCCGACAAAATGCGCAACCTGCTCAAGGTGCTTATCCGTCATCACGGCCTGGATCCCCAGAAACTGGTTGACGCCTGGTCGAGCTGGGTTGATGTGGCCGCCCGTGCCTGGATGGAGGACGGCGACCTCGACGCCGTGATCATCGAGTTTTACCGGCCCGGCGACACGCACGCCTCGGCGCGGTGGGATTTCCCTATCCGTTACGACGGCACGGATATCGATCAAATGTGGGTCGATCGCGATTTCTTCCAGGATTCATTCGCAAAGGCCGCACCGCCACCGGGCAATTGCACATACCGCGTCTTGTTACTGCCGAGCGCCACCGCAAAGACCTTGCCGGGCATCAGCAGCGTAAGCTTTCTTTCGCTGAATGGCATGGTCGCCCGTGAAGCCGGCACCGTGATTGCGACTCCCGACATCATGGCTTCGATGAAGTATTACCGATGATGACAGTCCAGGAAGCCTTCGATAAATACCGCCAGCGCCTCGAGCTGAGCGAGACCGAGCGCACCGATACGATCCGCCGGCACAACGAGGTGCGGGATTGCATCAAAGCGAAATTCGACATCAAGCGCGATTTCCTTACCGGTTCGTATGCCCGGCACACGAAAACCAAACCGCTCAAGGATGTCGATATATTCTTCGTGTTGAGCGACAACGAAAAAAAGAAATGGCGCGACAAGGCGCCAAGCGAGATTCTCGACGCCTTCCAGAACTGCCTTGCCGATAAGTACGGCAACGATGCGGTCGATCCCGGCCGCCGCTGCGCCACCGTGGAGTTCGACAAGAACACCAAGGACGAAGAGGGCAAGGTGCTTTCAATCGACACCGTCCCGGCTGTCGAGCTGGACGATTGCTACGAGATTCCCGACCGGCATCTCGGCAAGTGGATCAAGACCGATCCTGAGGTGCACAAGCAGCAATCGACCGACAAGAACAAGGCACTCGATGGGAAATGGGTGCCCCTCGTGAAGATGGTGAAGCGATGGAATCGTTCCGCCGACAAGCCGATCAAGCCGGCGTTTCTGATCGAGGTGATGGCGCATGGTCTTGTCGATGCGCCGTTCACGACCTATCCGAGCGAGGTGCGGCGGTTCTTCGCAGCCGCGCTCGATGGGATAACGAGGGCGTGGCCGGATCCGGCGGGATACGGGCCGCCAGTGTCGGACCAGATGACTCCCGAGCTGATCAGCAAGGCGGTGACGGCCTTGCGCGCCGCGGAAACGCAAGCTGCTCTGGCCATGAGACTGGAGAAAGAAGGCAAAACTGGTGAAGCTCTGGCGTTGTGGAAGAAGATCATGGGCCGGTACTTTCCAACTTCTTAGGATGAACGAATGACCAACGCTGTCGCTGCACGCAAGCAGGGTGACGATTTTCAGGCGCGGCTTTTCTGGTTGCACGCGGCCTCCCTTCTCGTCCCCAACGGGGCGGTGAAACGTGTCGGCTACGAAACTGGGCCGAAGGCCTTCGATGACGTGCTGATTGAGTATGACGCTGCCCGGGCACCGCAGGATCACCGCGGCCGGCCGATTCTGCGCGATCACCTCCAGAGCAAATGGCACGTTCGCGGCGGCGAGTTCGGCTACGCCGATCTCGTCGATCCGGCCTTCATCAATGCGTCGGCCGTGTCATTCTTGCAGCGCGCCCACGAGGCGCAACAGCGTCACGCGCCCGAAGGGGAAGGCGCGCGCTTTAAGCTGGTCACCAACTGGCGCGTCAATATCAAGGACCCCCTGATCAAGCTGGTGCAGGCACAAACGCATGCGCTTGATCTCGATAAACTATTTGATGGGACCACTGACGCCAGTGCGATGGGCAAGCTGCGCAGGGCGTGGCGCAAGCATTTAGGGCTGGACGAGCAGGCGCTTGCATTGGTAATGCGGACGCTCGGCATCACCCTGCGCCTCGAATCCGGCGAAGAGTTGCGCGAACGGCTCAATGACCGTTTCGCTGCGGTCGGTCTGATCAAGGTCACGAGCGATGAGGCCGGCTTCTTCTATGATGACCTGATTGCTAAGCTGCACGCGCAAGGGCGCAAGGAGTTTGATCGCGTATCCTTTCGCGAACTCTGCGAGACCGAACGTCTCTTCGACAAGGACCGCGAACGCAATCCGGTCACCGTTGGCGTCCGCTCCTTCATGCACCCCATCGACAGTATCGAGGCGCGCTGCGATCTGGCCCTTAATCTGGTGCCGCATTTCGATGGCCGATACATCAAGGATGAAGCCGACTGGAATAATCGGCTGCTGCCGGAACTGCGGTCATTCGTAATTGATGCCGCGCGCGAAACAGATGAGATCCGGCTCATCCTCGATGCGCACGCCTCTCTGGCCTTTGGCGTAGGAGCAATCCTTAACGTCAAATCCGGCAAGCGCATTGCGATCGAGCAACGCACCGGTGGCCGGCGCTTTTGGAGCGCCGACGATATGCCCGCCGATTCCGCGTGGCCGCAGATCACTTTCGAGGAGGAGGTTGTCGGCAATGGCGAAGAGATAGCGATTGCAATTGGGCTGACCCACGATATTGGCCCGCAGGTAAAGACGTATCTGAAATCCAATGCCGCCATCGGTAGGCTTCTGTATGCCAGCCCCGCGGGCGGCGCCTCGCAAAGCAGCGTCCATGGTGGGCGTCATGCCACCATGCTTGCCGAGGCCATCGTCGCAAAGATCCGTATGGCCGGCACCGAAGCACCCCGCCAGGGCGCACTGCATCTCTTTATCGCAGCACCAAATGGGTTTTCTTTTTTCCTTGGCCAAAACCAGCCCGCACTCGGCCCCTGCACCGTGTACGAATTCGACTTCGACGGAAAGCGGGGCGGCTCATACAGTCCCGGCATGAGCGTTGGCTAGCATTCATTCTTCACCGGGGGTCTGTTCAAAAAAACGCTCGTTCCGGTTTATAGTTTGTATTCTCTAAATCCGTCCATGAGCTGCTTGAACGATTTTGGGCTGTACTTCCCAAAGCTCTGCTCATCAACATAGACGAAGTCGTAAATAACATCGGACTGAACCCGGTTGATGTCCTCGCACCATTGCCGTAGGCGCTCTATCTTCAACGGCACGTCTAAGTCTTCGAGCCCCTTGGTTTCGGCAATTACGATACGCTTGTCAGCCAGCTTGATCAAAAAATCTGGATAGTAGTTCGATATGTTGCCCTCTGCATTGACGTAATCGAGCTTAAAATTCACCGCGAAATAGTTCTTTGCATAGGACACAACGTCATAGCAGTTGTCGAGGAATCCCGCGAATACCAATTCGAGGTGACTGTCGCCAATAATCCGGTTGAAAATGCTTTTCTTCGGAACAAGATAGCCTTGGTCCTTGGCCACGAAGGGGCGCGTTTGCCTGAGCTTGATTGTATCGCGGATCTCGGCGTCGCCCCTGTCTCTGACGGTCAAGGCGTTGATGGCCTTCTTGAAATTCTCAATCAGCGTTTTGGTCGCGGCAAGTTCTGAGAGATTCCGCAGGGTGTTCGGACTGTCGAGTTCAACCTCCCTTTCAAACAATTCGGACTGCACAAAGGCTTTAACCTTGCCATAGAGAACGTCGTAGCCGCTGACAAGCCGCAAATCCTTCATGATGGTTTGGGTGAAGTATCCCAGCACGCTCCGATAATCGGCGATCCCGGCCGTATCAAGAATCGTGGTGTGGGTCACTTCGCCGGTCGTAATGTCCTTGAAGACGATCTCGCGCTGTTCCTGTTCGCTGAATTGCCTGTAGGTAACGCGTCGATGACCGAAAGTGAAAATGTCCAGGTCCGCTAGACTCTTATACTCGCGGTAGATCCGCGGTGTCATCACAGGGATTTCGATATCGAGAGCGTCGATGTCCTTCTTGTCGTTTTCGTTATCAACCTCGATCACGAGCGGTGTCTTCGGCCTGGTGCCTTCGCCCATTGCCTTGCGCTCTAGCTCGACGCCCTCGGCCTGAATAGACTCAACAAATTCCATGAAAGCATCAGTGCCGACGACGCTGACATATTCCTCGATGTCGCCCGGATACATCTTTCGAAGCCCACGGCCCAAAGTCTGCTCTGGAAGGATGTTACTTTTAGCTGAATACGCCCGAAGGCCGACAATTGTCGTTACGTTGCGTACATCCCATCCTTCTTTGAGCATCATGACCGAAACGATCGCCTTAAAAGGGCTGGTCGGGTCGTCGATCTCGTTTGCCTGTTTACGGAGGAGTTCGAGTTCTTCTTTCGCCTTGCCCGACGCTGCTTCGGAGATTTCACCGTTGGCTTTGGTATGGATGACCAGCACTGCGCCCTTGAGGTCGGGGTAGTGGCCCTCAAGATACTCCGCCACATCATCACAGTTGCGAGTGTC
Organism: Bradyrhizobium sp. 61; assembly: GCF_023073075.1. Classification (NCBI taxonomy): domain Bacteria; kingdom Pseudomonadati; phylum Pseudomonadota; class Alphaproteobacteria; order Hyphomicrobiales; family Nitrobacteraceae; genus Bradyrhizobium; species Bradyrhizobium sp. 61. Next base: position 48,954 of record NZ_JADPIU010000111.1, read on the forward strand.
ATCCGTCATGACGAACAGAATGGCCTTTTTGCCAAGCTTGTTGTGCTCGATGGAGGCCTTGCGCCACTCGATTACGCCGAGGTCGATATAGTCGATGTATTTCTCGGTGTATTTCGCGCTCTGACGCTCAGAAAGCTTAGCCCGACTGGGGGCGTCGGGCAGCACTGGGTGCTTGACGACATTTTGCGAAATTGCCTCGACCAGAGGGTAGTCAGCGACGGTCTGAACGAAAATCGCTCCGTTATTATGCTTTGGCGTCGCCGTCACGTCGATTTGCAGCGAAAGACCGGTGCCTTTCTGCAAGAGCCGGTTGTGAATGTCCTCAATCGATTTGAACCACGCTAGCCGTGCGTCATGAATATGATGGGCCTCGTCGTTTAGAACCATCAACTCATCGATGTCGCGGACTATCATGCCAAGGTCAACCTTGGAGTCCGTGGTCGCGCCGGTGGGCCGAGCACCCAAAAAATAATCCATCGTGTTATCGTCGTCTGGCGATGACGGGATATTTTCACCCGCATAGATCCGATGGATGTTGGTGAGAAAAATGTTGCCGGTCGGCTGCGTGATTTTCACTTCGTCCTGTAGATGAAGCGTCAGTTGAAAATCGTCCCTCCAGTTTCGACCGTCAAAGCCATTTTCTGGAATTACCGGGTCATTGAAAAAGAGGCGAAGTCCCCGAAAATCTTTGTAAATACGGTCCAGCACGATGATGTTAGGCGCAATGACGAGAAAGTTGCGGGCGAGCTGGGAATCCGGCTCATAGAGTTTGTGGTAGAAGCTCCAGGCCAGCGCCAGACTTAGAACCTTGGTCTTGCCTGCGCCGGTCGCCATCTTGACTACGAAACGCCGCCAAGTTTCGTCGAACATGCCGGCGGACACTGCGCCGCTGCTGTCGAAGCGCATGAGGTCAAATTTGTCCTTCACGCCGACAACGTCATAAAGATAGACAATGGTTTCGAGCGCTTCCCTCTGAGCGAAGTAATACTGAAATTCAGCCATGCTGCCGCCCGCTTGCGTGATCAGGTGGGGAGTGTTGAACCACCAATTCAGCAAGCTCCGGCTCGTGCCAGACGCACCAACATAGCCGCCGTTGCGAAAATCCTGCACCTTTTGGCGCAATGCCGCCACAAGTGGCGGCATGAGTTTGTCCATGCTGGTTTCGCGCATAGCCTCATCAGCAGGGAACCATCGGATTGCCGGATTGAGAATGGCGTGTGGATCGCTGGGAAAGTCTGGATGAAGTGCCATTATTTTTTCCCGCCTACAGTCACTTCCGCGATCGTCATGGTGTCGTTGCCGAAGATATCTACGACCTTGACGGCGACCTTGCGCCGCCCTGGGGGGCATTCGTGGAAGACACTGGTCAGCTCAAGCTTACGGTTCTTCTTGGTACGGAAGGATTGCCATTCGTTCTCGAAAATATAGTCGCCGGTCCATGATTCTTCCCATTCTCCGGTATCGGGATTCTGAGTGCGGATGATCTCCCGCTTGTTTTCAAAATCGAAGTCCACGGACCAATAATCAATCCAGTCGGTCCAGCTCTGCGTCAGCGGTTCTCGGGTGACAATGCCGTTCTTATCCTTAGTGACTTTGACGATCTGGCCCTTCTCGACGACGATCTTGCTGCCCTTGTCCTTCAAGGTAGCTTCCGCGTTGGCAATGGAATCCTGAGAGTAGAAAACGGAAAAATCGGTCAACTCGACTGCTACGCTGTCTCGTTTGACGTGTGGCTTTATTTCGATGAAGGACACGTCATGGAATACGACTTGGTTCTTCTCGACGGCTCGTTTGTCGAAAACATCGGCCGGAATATACTTGGGGGCGATGTCGATGCCCTTGGCCCGGGCCTCGTCCAGCACGTTTGGAAACAGTCCCATTTCAAATTCGAAGCCGAGAATGTCCACCTTAGTGATGTGCTTCTTGCGGCATTCGAGAATGATTTCTTCGACGAATAATCTAGACACCGGCATGTTCACGGGGCCGATCGCCACTAGACGCCCGGCCTTCTTGCCGTGAAAGCTGGCAAAGCCGTCCGTCCGCTCGGCGCGGTAGGCTCGCAAGATGAGGTCCAGGAATGCCGCTTCCTTTTCTTCAAGCTGCTTTTGACGTTGTCCCTCGCGCAAATTCGGATTCACGCCAACATAGTGCTGACGTTCGTATCTACCGAGATTGAGGATTTCAAAGGCGCGGTAGTTCTTGCCCTCGGCCTTTAACCCGCGTTGCACGCCAATCATGCGCTTGCGCGTCGTGTGGACCGCAAATTTTCCAAGGTCGCTGACAATCCATTTGCGACCAAGCTTTTCGGCTATGGCAGATGTCGTGCCCGAACCGACAAAGAAATCCGCGACGAGATCTCCCTCGGCTGAGCATGACCTGATTACTCGCTCGATCAGAGCTTCTGGCTTTTGGGTAGGGTAGTCGATCCGCTCTTCGGCCTGTGAATTTATCTCATAGATATCGGTCCACAAATTTTGGACGGGCATTCCTTTTAGTTCGTCAGCAAAACTCTTTCGACGAATTCTGCTCTCGGCATTCTCTGGAAAATGCAGCTTCCCTTCTTTGTCCCACAGTTCCATTTTATCTTTGGTAATCATCCAGCCGTTGGGTGGGGACTTATATCCTTTGTAGTCATAAATTAAATTTGGACGATATGCGGGATTTACCAGGCTTGTCGGCTGATAGAGCCTCCCGTCCTTGTCGATATTGGTGAAACGGGTCCTTATGTATTCTTGGTACTCGGGAGAATCCTTATTGTACTGAGGAAAAAAAACAGAACGATCAGATTTAGCATAGAACAATATTGTGTCTGTGCAGACGCCGAATTGATTGGACTCATGGACCGCACTGCTCATTCCTACTCGACGTTTCCAAATAATTTCGTTGCGAAAATTTTCCGTTCCGAAAACTTCGTCCAATGCGCTTCGCATATACCCAGAAACGCGCCAGTCACAATGAACAAAAATATTCCCATCATCGGTTAGTAAGTCACGACTCAGCAGAAGTCGTTCATAGATCATCGAAATAAATGAATCGGCGCCTTTGCCCCAGGTGTCACGATATGCAATCTCTTCCAGAATGTTCGGCTTCTTTGTGAAAGTGTCGCCACCGATCTCGATGTCCATAGAAAAATCGGCACCAACGTCAAACGGTGGATCGATATAGATGAGCTTGATCCCGCCCTGACGTTCAATTTCCTGGCGCAACGGTCCGTTTTTTAAAGATGACAGAATGAGTTTGTTGTCGCCCCATATAAGTTTGTTAGTCCAGCCTTTGAGTTGTCGCCCGCGACTATCGGTCGAAAACAAGTCCTGCTGCGCGGCCGTATCTTCCGGCTTTTCGGCGCGCGGCTCGTCCACCTGTTCGATGGTCTGAAAGGGCAGTACGACGTTGCAGACCTCGTTTGTTTTACCATTCCAGACCAGCTCGACCTCGCGCTTATCCTCGAAAAGCAGGAAACGATATTTTTCCGGCAACGGTTTGTCGGCTTCGACAAAACGGATGATGTCCTGCTGTTCCTGCTCTGTCAGTCGCGCCATAAAAATCTATTCTCCCGAACTACCAAACAGACCCTAGACCAGTTCCAGACGCAGCGACCGCCCGACTATGCGTGCGGCTCGCTGAAGAGTCCTTAGGGTCACATTGCCGTCCTTCGGATCAAGCAAGCGACTGACCTGACTACGGCTTGTATTCATGCGCACGGCCAACCCCGCTTGGGACAGATTGCTCTTCTTCATCGCCTCGGCAATCTGCCAGGCGAGCACTTCTTTTATGGCCACGGCTTCGAACTCTTCTCGCTTGCCGTCCGCGACGAGAAAGTCGTCAAGAGTGCTCAGCTTGCCTGTGGTACGCGGTCTCTTTGTTTTTTTGGCCATGACAGCCTCCTTCAACTTTCAAATTCACGTTTACGTCTCCGCGCCAGCGCCAGTTCCTCATTGGGTGTTTTCTGGGTCTTCTTGATAAACCCGTGTAACACCACGATCCGGTCTTGATGCACGCTGAACAAGACGCGGGCAATCCGGTTGCTCGGCAGGGCGGTGCGAACCTCCCACAACCCGTCTCCAAGCGAGCGGCACAACGGCATGCCGACGGGCCAGCGGTATTGAACGCGCATCAAGTCGAGCCCTAGCGCGTTGCGATCCCCCTCGTCCAAATCACGCAGCCAGTTGCGGACAATTTCGCTTCCGCCCCGCGTGCGATAGAACACGACCGGGATCTTGCGTGGCCCGTCATTCGCCATGACGCCCTATATATTGTACATGTACCATATAATGTCCATGGCTGGCTAGTTTTTTTGTGAGGGTAGGGCGTTTTTGCCCCGCGCCCGGCGTCCATCTTCGATCATGTCCGATTCGGCAACGTGGAAACCCTCGGCCTTTAAGGCCGTCAAAACAATGTGCCTGACGCTCGTCTGGCGGTGCGCGGCCCGAATCTTGAGCTCGGTCCACACATAGCCGGGCACGTCCAGACTGAGGGCCTTCCGGGCACTACGGATCGGGGATTGAGCGGCCTGCGGCGGGTCATCTGAGGGGAGTGGGTTTGGGACGCTCGGCCCCTGCTCACCCTTGGCAGGCTTGACCATAGCGCCAACCCCCTTCTCCCGTGCCAGGGTTTCGATTTTGGTGTCGAGATCGTCGGCGTTCAAGGGCTGGAAGGCTTTGCGTTCTGGCTTCATGCTCAACCTGCCTTCAACAATTCGGCGGGCCCGTTCACGATTGCCCGCATTTCGGCGATGAGCGCGGTGATCTCGGCGCCAGCCCCCTTCTCTGGTTCCGTGACCGTTGGCGGCTGGCCATTCAAAAACATTTCGCGGTAGGCCGAGCGTTCGACCAAAGCCGTACGGAAAAGCGGCAAGCCGTTGCGGGCCAGCTCGGCGTAAGCGAAGTCGGTAACGCGGCTGCGCAGTGGAAAAATTTTGGTGAGAAGCAACCGGTACGGAATCTGCCGGCCGGTCGTATCGCTCACATCGCGGATGTCTCCGACCACGACCAAGGCTTCGCGCAAATCAGGTTCGGAAGCTTGTGCGGGTATTATGACAAGGTCTGACCGGGCGAGCGCCTTGAACAAAGTGACTTCCCGCGTGCCCGGCAGATCGATGCAAATGTGATCGTATGCGCCGGAGGCCTCGCTGTCGCGGAAGAATCCTCCGAATTTCTGGGTTTCGACCGCCGCGACGGTGAGGCCTTCTATGACCCCCCTTCTCGACCAGCGGGCGAGCGTGCGGTTCTGGTCGAGATCGATAATCAGTACGCGGGCGCCTTCGAGTGCTAACGCTGCGGCGACAGCGGCGCAGGTGGTGGATTTTCCAACGCCGCCTTTGGAGGACGCGAATGTCAGGATCATGCAAAACCTCAAATATGAATTTGTGCAAATGTGGATTTGGGCAAAAAGCCAAAACGATATTTGAATGATGGCGTATTCGTTCAATTCGACAAGTGCTGATTTCCGGTGTTGCGCATGTGATGCTTTGCGCAAAGCATGAATTACCGGTTTGTGGACTTGCAGATTTGTAGAAATGCGCAATTGAGCCAACATGCAAATAGGCAGATGCGTATTTGCATTAATGTGTGGTGATCTGTTCTGGTTTTCGGAGCTGCACGTCGCGGGCCCTTATACGGATGCGCCAAGATCCCGCGGTCAAAGCTGGCCCGGCAGAGACGAGGGCCGCGCGCGTCCAGGCCCGACGCAACGAAGCGACTAAAACCGGGCAGGCTGGTTTTTGGTGAGGCATGAGCACAACAGACTCACCCTAGCAGATCAACCGCTTATCCAAGGTCGCTCAGGTGAGAAAATGGGCGGCGCCTCACTTTTGGCGGCGGATTGCCTCGCGCCGGAGGCGATCATCATCGGCCTCGTCGCGCTCAAGGAGAATGATGCGTCCGTCGGCCGGAACGGCATCGAGAATGACAGTCAGGCCCACGCCAGTCTCGTGCGGATAGGCGCGGCCAATCCGCGTCCAGGCCGCTTTCTTGCTGCGGGCAGAGCGTTTGACGGCGTAGGCGATGAGAACGGGGTCGTCGTTCACGGGTAAAAGCGTGGCGATCCGGCGCGGCAGCGTCAAGCTTACGTTGCAAAGGTGAGAAATTGGGCGGCGTCGCGATGCGCATTAAAGAGTCGCCGCCTATATCGTGACGTCCATGCGTTTCCGGTGAGAGGGGGGGAGGGTAGCGGACGGCCGGCTTCAGCCGTATCAGACGCGGCCCTATTGGGGTCTGCGGTCCATCCACGAGGCCAATCTCGGGCGGCCTGATGGTTGGTTCCACATGCGCCAACCCGCCAAGCCCCTTTTCAGCCTCTCCGTTGCGCCATGGGTTGTGAGTGAGCGATGCAATCTCGGCTCTCATCCTTACATGGGTTATCCGCATTAGCGGATTCCATTGTTATGAGGAGCGGCGAAGCGAGCGCTTGCGCGAGCGTAGGGTGAGGGGGCCAATGCTTGTGACCGCATTCGCGGTCACTCCATCAATTGCGAGCGACCAGCGAGCCTTATGTTTGGCCTCACCACGCGTTAGCCGGACCATTCTCTTAATTCTAGATTCAAGGATTCAGATTCAGCGCCCGGATTTGCACGGTAGATCAATATGTTCCGGCTCGAATTGTGAGGGAAGGGGCGAGTTAGGTGAGCTTTTGGGCGGAGTCGCGTGAAGAAACGGGCGGAGTCGCGTGAGACATAGGGCGGCGGCGGGTGAGGAAGCGGGCGTGCACTGCTTCCCGGAATCCAAAAGGTGAGGAAATGGGCGGTACGGTTCAGGCCGGGTCATCGAAGGCGATGACATCGACACGGCCGGTCCACCGCGCGGCGCGTCCGATGCGGCTTTTTTCGCGTTCATCATGTGCTTGCCGGAGTTCGGCGGGAGATTTCTTGAACCAGGTCATGTGCAGCTTCTCCACCGCGCGGCCGCGTTTGATCGCGGCGATCTGCACGACGAAGTCGGTGAGGTGATTGACCTCTTCCAAGGCCGGCTTCAGGCAATACTTGTTGAAATCCGCGTAGCGATCGAGCTTTCCTTCCGGCACGCCAAGCATGGACCGGAACTCGTCAACCGTGAACTCTTCGTGTTGCTTGTTGAGCCCGATGCGGCGTTCGACCATCTCGTAAAGCCGGATCGAGTATTTCGACCGCAAGGCATACATGATGTGCGACTTGATAGTCGCCCACGCCTTGCTCTGCGATATGACGGCCAGAAGGTCGGGCGGGAAGGTGTAATAGAAATACCCGTCGTCCTGGTCCTCCTCCTTGTTGCTGCCAAGCAGGTGGACGCGGAACGTTGCCATGGCGCCGGTTGCCTGGTCACGCGCGCGGATTTTGGCCCATGCGCCCATCAGCTTGTCAAACGCGTCATGCAGCCGATCATTGCTTTCGTGACTGCCGCGAAGGCTCGCCTTAAGAACCTTATGGACCGGCGTGGTGCGGATGTTATTCCAGGCGTGGGCAAGCAGCTGATTGTATAGAATCGTTTCGCTGCGGTTCAGCGGCGTCAGTTCAATGATATCGACCAGTTCACGCGGCTTGATGATGCGGCCGACATGGCCTGGATCGAGCGGTTGGCCAGTGACCTTGATATCGGTTGCGAGAAGGGGAGCTCCGGTTCTGACTGGCGCGGGCTTCTCTACTTCATCATCAAGGGTCGTAACGGTCGTCGAATTCACATCAAAAGCGTGCAGATCAGAAGTGAGTCAGTCAATAGATAAACTCACTGCTCGTTCGCGACCGCGCTCACGCGCCCAATTCCTCACCGTTCGATTGCCCCGAAGGCGAGGAATCCCGCGGTGCGAATCCGAGCGTGCCCAAAATCTCACTTTTCGACCTATCGGCGGGGATGTTTTTCATAGCATGGTCGATGGAGGCGAGATCGCTCTCCGTCAGTGTGCCGCACTTCAACAGCATGCGGGCGATCATTGCGACAAAGACAGCGTCATTCCTGATCTGGCCGAGGGCTGCGTCGCTGGCTTCGCACAGCCAGATATCGACCTCTTCACCGCAACAGGATTCCAGCACGACGCGGCTTGAGGACGATTCGTACCACATGAGGTGACCGCGCGCGCTTAAGCCCCGCCTGGCAATTGCGTCCAGTGCGAGCTTGCTCGCAAGGGCCAGATCGGATGTCTCAGAACCACCGGCACCGCCGCTGACGCAGCCAAGCAACGCTTCTTCGGCCGCCCGGCCGGCAAGGAGTTTCACCAGCTGCGTCTTGACGCTGTCGCGGGTCATCAATGATCCATCACCATCGATCGATGCGTATGTTCCGCCCGCAGTCAGCGAGACGATGATCCGTCCATGGTTTCCCTGTCTGAACGCGATTGCCGCATGTCCTGCTTCATGCACGGCCACGACGCGCAACTGCTCCGGCGTTAATTTGGAGGCGGCTTTTGTGATTGCCTCAAGCAGGTGGGTTTCGGTCAGGGGCTCGCGTTGCTGGCGTGCAATGCGCCGGGCCGTCCGTACGATTTTCGCAATGTCCGCTCCGCTCTTTCCAATGCAATGAAGGGCGATACGATCGAGGTCTCTGACGTTAAGCGCGTCCACCCCCAGATGAAACTTGAAGATGCCCGCCAATGCCTCCGGCGCGGGCAGGGGAATTTCAATCATCTGGTCAAGCCGGCCTGAGCGGATAAGTGCGGGGTCTAGATTCGACGGGTCGTTGCACGCTGCGATAACAACCACGCCCTTGTTTTTGGGGCTGCCGATCAACTCCAGCAAGCCGTTCACGATGGTTTGGAAGTATGAGGCGTTGTGATCGCCTGCGCCGCGCTTGGGGAGGGCGTCGATTTCATCGATGAAGAGAATGCAGGGCGCATTCTTCCGCGCCGCTCCGAACGTCTCCTTCATGCGCGCAATGGTGTCTGGGCCTCCGCCGCTTCCGCTCGTCCAGTCGGCAAAGGACGTTGCGATGAACGCCACGCCGCACTCTGCGCCGATGGCGCGGGCGAGTGTCGTTTTGCCGGTGCCGGGAGGCCCGTAGAACACGCATCCCGGATCGACCTCGGACCACTGGATTTTGCGCGCCTCATAGTCCTTCAGGTCGAGCGCAAGGCCTTCGCCAAAGGCGCGGGCCCCGTCCATGCCGGCGAGACTGGCGAGGCCTGGTCCCTTCGGCCGCTCGATATGAATGCCGGTGGGAACAAGTTCTTCTGCCAGCGACATCTCATGCCCCCCGGTGCTGCTGCGCGGCGCTTGCCGGCGGGGTGGACCCGTTGCTGCGCGATTTGTTTATGCGCTCGCGCAGCCAAGCGTGGATCTCGCTTTCAACCCATCTGACACTGCCATTCGGAGTCAGCTTCACGCGGCGCGGGAACTGGCCGGCCTTCTCTAGCCGGGGGAGCGTTTGGCGGGCGTAGGTAATTCCAAGCTTGTAGAGATCCGCGGAAGTCAGCAGTCGGACTGGCAATTGTTCGGACATGGCGACACTCCAGAAGAGTTCACATGTCGCCATAATATGGAAATAAAGACCAACGTCAATAACAATCCGGTCATTTTTTTAACCGCCGGGTAGTTGCCGGTTGTTTTCGGTGGTAGCGGCTATTGAGGGTCATGCCGACGCGGCGAAGCTCGTCTTCCGACAGGATAGACGTCAGCTCATCAATTAGTTCATTAGTCCTGGTCCCCATCGGGACTGAAGGAAAATCCGAGAGCAAGAACTCCGGGTGCCTTCGCTCATATGTCCGCAAGGCTTCGGCCAAGGCCGGATCGATCACGCGTAGAACTTCACGTGTAAACCCGTGCTCAAAGAGGCTGCCATACACACGGCGGACAAACTCAGTTACGGTTTCCCGTTCGTCGGTCTTGGAGGGCCGTCCGCGTCGCTTGTCACCCTCCCATTTCTCCAATGGCTTCGTAGGGAGTTTGACGGACGAGATGGGGCGGACGGGTTTGCTTGCCGCGGAAAATTTTGCCGAAAGCTCAGGCCCGAGAGCGCCTCGCAGGACTTCGACGATCTGGGCGCGCTCCGGCTCCTTCAGGGACTTTATGTCTTCTGCAAGTTGGGCCGCGGTCTTGGCGGCGTTGTCAAATGCGTCCTTTTCTCTCTGCAAAAGCCCCGAACGCGCAGTGCTGAATTCAACTGCCCTCACATGGATTGTGGCCAAGCGCGCGGGAAATTGCGAGAATTTTTCTTCAAGAGGCCTTAACGCGGGCAGGTAGCCAGACTGCTCCTCTGAGAGAGCATGCTCGGCCTTCAGCCGCCGCTTCTCAATCTCCTCAAGCATTTGAGCGGGGACGGGCGCGGTGATTCCAGCGCTTAATACAAAATCTAGCCGCTCTTTTAGGTCCGATATGGTCGCCATCTTTTGCTCGGTCGTTGCCCATTGAAAGGAAATGGTGCTGAGCTTCGACAAGTCGTCGAATAGAGCAACGACCTCTTTAAAGAATTCGTCCGGCGGCATTTCGGACGCTTTGCGATTCTGCCGCGTTGCCGACCGCTTGCCGCGCCGTGGCGTCGAAATTGCTGAGCTGGTTGTCGGGTTTTTCAATGCTAGTTTTGTCCTGGCTACGCCGCGGGTCGAGGAATCATATCATTTTTCGGGCCTTGGCTGCAGGCCCGGGGCGTGTGCGGTGAGGGAAAATGGCTGTAACTGAAGCTCGCCTGGGCAGCAACGGCTTGTCGCCTGGGCTCACCTAAGGAGACGGTAAGAGACAAGCTGAGAACCAGAGCGATGCTTCACCAGTAGTCTGCCGAAAACAAAGGTGTCGCGCGCCGTCTCGCGATCTCCCGTTGGCTTCAGGAGCCAAATTGGAGCCAAATTTGGCTATGCAGTTGAAGATACAAGGGATAAAACAGCCTTCCAAGCTGAATACGAGGGTTCGATTCCCTTCACCCGCTCCAATGTTTTCAATGACTTGGTCCGTCAAAGACTTTTCATTCCGACAAGCCCGGCTGATTCATTCCGACAAACGTTCACTTTTTGGCCGCCTGCTTGCGCCGTTTAATGCGCTTGATCTGCGCGTCCTGTTTGGCCTCATCGTCATGGTGCAGGTAGTGCGCCATCGCTTTCGTTGATGACCATTGGCCCTTCTTCATCAACTGCGTTTCCGTTAAGCCGGACGTGCTCGCTTCGGTGGTCCCGCCATGCCGGCCGAACGAAGTGAACGTCAGCTCAGGCCGCAGGCCCGCCGCCATGATGATCTTCTTCGAAATGCGCTCGACCTGCGTCAGCATCTCACCCTTGCCACCCCACGGCAGGCCACTGCCGTCACGACGAAGCATGAGACCGCCCGTGGGACGCAGCGCCTTCATGGCATCCAGCTCAGCCATCAGCAGGGGGTAGAGCGGCTTATCCTTCTTATCGAACAACGGTTCCCACGAGCCCGTGCTGGTCTTGTAGTTGATGACATAGACATGGTTTGGACGGCTGTCCGGCCGGTAGTGCTCGGCCAGGAACCGGATGAAGATGTGAGCCTTGCGCTGAAGCCATTCCCAGCCGATCAGAACTCCCGTGGCCAACGACGGATAGCCCATCTCGATGGCTGTGGCGCGGAACGCCGCCAACTCGGCAAAATTCGCATGCGGCGTTTCGCGCGATGTCGATTGCAGGCCCATCTTCTCGAACGGGTTTCTCGGCGGAAACATGTGGGGGTGCGCCCTTGAGATCGTGTTCCACGCGCCGCGGGCGGTTTTCATGGCGTGGTTTACGGTGGTGCGGCGCTCTATTTGCTCGCCGTCGACATTTTTGTAGAGCAGCTTCTCAAACAGATTGTCCGCAAACGCGGTATCGATGCTCGACACCCGTCGCGTGCCTAGACGCCTGCCGTCCTGCAACAGATATTCGCAGATCATCTTGATGCCGGTTTCATGCACGCGGCATTGTCCGGGGCTCAACGGCTGCAAGCGCTTCGCGGTTTTTTGTTTCCACGTCCGGCGGTACTCGTGAAACATCCAGTCCAGCGTTCCGATCACCACACCGATGCCGACCGGATTAGAATCTTCGCCGCCGCTCAGCCAGCTATCGAACGCGGGAAGCAGTATCTTTTCGGTGCGCTGCACTGCCAAGTCGTAATCGGTGCCGAGAGGTTCATTCTTTACCGGGCAACCTCTCCTGCGTGCCCAAGTCGGCACGTCGAAAAAATATCCGAGGCCACCCTTCTTGAGGCGTTTGCGCCTTGTGTAGCGCGGCAAGGGCAGGGCAGTTCGTCCAATTTTCACAGAAGCCTCCGCGACACCTCCGGATCATCTTCCGGGTCTATCGAACGGTGTTTGTCCACTTTGACTGTAACCGAAATACGCCCGTCAGGCCAAATCTCTACGCTCGCGACCGTGCCACCGCCATCAATGACGCCCCTGACGGCGCGTCTAACGTCGGCCTCCGTGAACCTGGTTTTCGACATTTAGATCAGCGACCGCGAGGCTGAATAAGTAAGCGAGAGGCCGCGAAAGCTCTGCGCGAATTGATTCAATCACGGCGTTCAATGCTGCTCAACTGAAAGCGAAGAAAACGTGGACCATGATGAGGCAGTTGTAAGACCGGAGGATTGAGAAGCGCTAGCATCGTCGAAGTTGAGGATGTCGATCATCTTTTGATGACCAATTTCACGTCGCACTGCGATCACCTCGATTGAACCGCCATACCAAATTGCAAAGGCCTTCCTGTAACGACCGACTCTGTAACCAGCGGATGTTCGTTTTCAGACACACATTGGATTAGCCCACGCTCGCTGGAGCTAGACCAGGCTTGCCGATGATGGACTGGAGCGAGAGTTCAGGTTTTTCAGTCGCTTAGAAGGCTGTGTGTGCACGACGTGTGCATCGGGAGATCAAGAAAAATCTATTGAAGGCTAGCGTCGGGGTCGTCATTGGTTGATGTCCGGGGAAGCGCGAACGGTCCTGAGAGTGAAGCGGCGGAGCAGGGCAGGGATCACCACTTAATGGGTGCTTTGGTGGGGCCGCCAGGGTTCGAACCTGCAACCAGTCGTTGTGAGTGGTCGGTTGACCTGAATATGGGCTGGCTCTTTCTTAGCTCGCAGCGCATTCCGAGCCTGACGGTGGCCGGCTGGTATTGGAATTCAGCACCATGCCGTGAATCGTGGGTTTGACTCCCGCTCTCTCCGCCATTTGCACGATTTTGTACGCCAAGCTACGATCTTCTACGATCTTAAACAGCGCGGTTGAGCGCCTATCAGGCCGTGATCTCTTGGATCATTCCCCCGCGATTGGCTTCCTGCCGCTGCTCGCGGATGCGGTCGGCGACAGGCTTGCTGTCAAACACCCTCCTGGAGGCCGGTCGCCGTGCTTTGCGCAGTCAAGCCGCCAACAACAGCGCGGGAAGGTTCAGCGGGCAGAAGCCGAATTGGCGCCATTGGCCTATTCGCAGATGCAGATCGTGGCCTAGGCTATTGAGGGCACGGGAAGTCTGGACGACGTCGCGCTCTCTGAGTTCACGCGACGCGCGGTGTTCTCGACAGTTGTGGGGCAGCATCACCTTCGGGTCGCGCGCGAGTAGACGCATCCCTGCGTGTTGCAGGTGCAGTTCCAGAGTGTCGTTGGAATAGTGTCGACCAGTTCAGAGTCGGCTCACGGTAAGTCGTCGTGGCTCCGCAGGAAATGGCGTCGGGAGTGTTGATCTATCCGTTCGCGAACGCTCGAGGGATCTAGGTCGCGCATATCACCTACCCACCTCGGCTCAGTGCTCTACTCAGACAGCTGCAGTGCCGACAACGTCCGGAGCTTTTCCGAAACACTCGATCAGCATTTCGGTGAGGATTCTTATCTTGCGAGCGGGATGCTGGCCTGGTGGCCGGACGACAAATACACCCGCCGGACGTATCGGGCGCCGGGTCATGACCGGAACAAGCGTGCCAGAGGCCAGATGCTCATGGATCAGGCCCTCGGGGAGATAAGCGATGCCGAGTCCTGCTATCGCGGCAGTGACCAGAGCTGTGCCGTTGTCGGCTTTGAAGCGCCCCTGCGGTCGAACCGTGACGGTTCGTTCACCATCCATGAACTGCCAGGTTTCAGTGCCCTGCATGAGAGCCTGATGCGTCAGGAGTTCATCCGGTGTCTCAGGCGATCCGTGCGCTTTGATATACTCCGGACTCGCAACTAACTTCCCATAGATCGGTCCGACGCGCCTTGCGATCAGGTTAGAGTCCGGAAGATGGCCAAGCCGTACCGCACAATCATAACCCTCTGCGATGAGATCTACGAAGCGATCAGTGTAGCAGGTGTGGATGCCAAGCTGAGGGTAACGTCGCGCCATTTCGGCGAACACCGGTGCAAGATGAGTCGGGCCAAAGGTAAGTGGTGCAGCAATCCGCAAGCGGCCGCGGAGATCACCTGCGGGTAGGATCGTTTCCTTGGCAACATCGATCTCGGCGCAGACTCTGGCGGCGTGATCTCGGAATGTGGAACCCGCCTCTGTGAGTACGGCGCCGCGAGTGGTTCGTGCAAGCAGCTGGACGCCGAGCTCTGCTTCAAGCCGAGCGAGCTGCCGACTAACGATCGACTTGGAGACCCCGAGCCGGCGCGCAGCAGATGATACGCCGCCGGCGTCAGCGACCTCTACGAATGTTCGCAGTTCTTCAATGTCCAATTTTAGCGTTCCTGTTTTTGCGACACAGTGTGGCGAGGGCGAGCGCTACCGTATCGCAAATGGGAATGGCAGTGTCCACGCAGACATCGTCGCAGTCGGCGGGTGTCTCCCACAAATCAGCCTCATCTAACGGCAGCAGAGGATATTCATGACCTTTCGCAACGGCCTTGCGTCGCTTCTTCGTCCCGAGGACTCGGTACTCGTTCTGATCGATCACCAGCCCTATCAGCTCACGAACTTGAACAGCCACGATCCGCAAGCTGTGGTCAACAACACGACCGCGCTGGCGAAGCTCGCAAAAGCTTTCAATGTTCCGACCATTCTCACCAGTGTGATCGCGGCGCGCGGTGGACTTCTCTTTAAGCAGATCACCGACGTATTTCCGGGCCAGGAAGTCATCGATCGCACCTGGGTGAACACCTGGCAGGACGAGAATGTGGTGAACGCCGTCAAGGCGACCGGCCGCAAGCAGCTGATTATCGCGGGCCTGTGGACCGAGGTCTGCGTCGCAATGCCTGTCATCCAGGCCGCCGGCGAAGGCTGGGACGTGACCGTGATCACCGACGCGTCGGGCGGGATTTCGAAGGAGTCTCACGAAGTTGCAGTCCAGCGAATGATCGCGGCCGGCGCGAACGTGATGACCGTGATGGCGCTCGCTGGCGAATGGCAACGCGATTGGGCGCGCACCGAGCATGTCGAGGAGCTGACCGAGATTCTCATCCAGCACTTCGCCGGCAGCGGTATCGCTTATATGTGGGAACAGCAATTGCTCAATACTCCGGTACCAAGCGCCGCGAAGTGAATTGAAGGGGGTGACGGGCGTCCGGACGATGCATTGCGAAGGGTGTTCGCTGGGCTAGTCTCGTCATCCCCTCTTTCCGGAAAGCTGGGAACCGAACCGCTTTCAGGGGGTGAGCGTACAGCGACCTCGCTCGCATCGGGCAACGAAACTGATCCGTTTCCAACCGCCTGTCACTGTTCATCCGCGGAGGACGTCGCGGCCGCGATCGGCCGAATGTTGTGTTTCAATCGACCCGCAAGGAAGGCTCAAAATGGTGGCCGAACACTACCCGGTTGGACTGCAAATGGATGTGTCCTATCCGAATTTCAAAGTCAGCCTGACGTTGCTGTCCGCGACGCAATTGACGTTCGAAATCAAAGAGGGGCCTTTGGCCCGGACCGAAACCGTCGATATTCAGGTCGTGCCCATCGGCAACAGCATCTTTGCCGTCAGTTGGCAGGAGAGGGATGGAGCCACGGTCACCAACATCCAGGACTTCGACCGCCGTCAAGTCCTTTCATTTGCTACGTTGCCGAGTGGTCAATTCATGCGAATGACAGGGCCTTTGGTTGTCACCCGGCCGACCGACCGCGTCGCCGACGATCGGCCTCAGCGAAACAAGGCGCTGGTCCTCGATGCGATGACATCTCTATTCCAGCGTCGAGACGCAGCGTCTGTCGAGCGGCTCTATGCTCCAGCCTACATCCAGCACAATCCCGGCATCCCACAAGGCCGAGACGCCTTGAAGGCGCTCGTCGCTAGTCTGTCGCGCGACGTATACTACGAACCTGGCCTGATGGTCGCCGAAGGCAATTTCGTCGCGATCCACGGTCGAATCCGAGGTTGGGCAGACGTGCCGCAGGTCGTAGTCGATCTCTTCCGGATCGAAGGCGGCAAGCTTGCCGAGCATTGGGACGTTCTGCAGAACGATGTGCCGGCAACCGCGACGACCGGGGGCGCTTCGATGTTCGATCCTGACGAGGGATCTCGCCAAGCTTAACTGCTCGAAAGGCTTCCCATGGAAATCGGTATCGACAGCTTCGCGGCCATGCTTCCCGATCCGGCGACGGGCAAGCTTCCATCCGGCACCGATCGCATGGCAGACCTCATCGCGGAGGTCGAGGTCGCCGACCGGGCTGGACTCGATGTATTCGGTGTCGGCGAGCACCATCGCGCAGAGTTCCTGGATTCCGCTCCCGCGGTTATCTTGGCCGCGGCGGCAGCCCGCACCAGTCAGATCCGCTTGACGAGCGCCGTGACCGTCTTGAGCGCGGCCGACCCGGTGCGCGTGTTTCAGGAGTTCGCGACACTCGATTTGATCGCCGGCGGCCGTGCGGAGATCGTCGTCGGTCGCGGTTCGTTCGGTGAGGCCTTCCCGCTGTTCGGCCTCGACACCATGGCGTATGACGAACTCTTCGCCGAGAAACTCGATCTACTTCTTAAGCTCCGCGAATCGACCAACATCACCTGGAATGGGCGCTTCCGGCCCCCGCTCCATGGCCAAAGCATTTTCCCACGCCCGCATCAGTCGCAACTTCCGCTCTGGATCGGCGTTGGCGGCACGCCGCAATCCTTCGCGCGAGCCGGCGAGCTTGGCCTTCCGTTGATGGTCGCGATCATAGGCGGCAGCTTCGAACGATTCCGTCCTCTCGTCGATCTCTATCGCGAAGCTGGCGAGCGCGCCGGGCATGATTCCGAAAAGCTCGCGGTAGGCGTCCATGCAATGGGCTTTGTCGGCGAAACCGACGCGGCAGCCGGCGATGCCTTCTTCCCCGGCTGGGCGCATTTGACGACGAGGATCGGTCGTGAACGCGGCTGGTCGGCGCCGACACGCCGGCAGTTCGAAGAAATGGCCGGTCCGGAGGGCGCGTTTCTGATTGGTAGTCCCGGAACGGTCGCAGCCAAGATGCTCCACGCCAGCGAGGCGCTCGGTGGCGTCTCGCGCATCACGTTTCAAATGAGCACCGCTTCGCTCGAAACCGCCGCGATGAAGCGCTCGATCGAACTCCTAGGCACTGAAGTTGCGCCGATTGTCCGGGCGGCGGCGCGCGCAAATCCGTGAGGAGTGTTTCGTCTCTGGAAGGAAACACCTGATGGTATCCACTTCTCCACGATTCGGCCGTTCGGTCGTAGTCACGGGCGCCGGCGCCGGCCTTGGCCGCGTCATCGCGCTCGGGCTCGCCGCCAAGGGCTATATCGTCTTCGGCACTGCGATGTCCGCGGCGGAGGCCCTAGATCTCAGGGACGCTTCCGGCGGACGTGTCAGCCTGACCGTCTGCGACGTCACAAAGGCGATGGGCGTGGAGGCTTGGGCCTCCGGTGTGACTGAAGCACTTGGCGCTGCCGGGCTCAACCTCCTGATTAACAATGCCGACATCCTCACTCAAGGTCCGATCGAGATCCTTCTGCTCGACGCCATCCGTCAAGAGTTTGAAGTCAACGTATTCGGTGCCCTTTCGGTGATCAACGCATTCTTGCCGGCCTTACGCAACGCGCGCGGCCGTATCATACAGGTCAACACATGGATGGCGAGCTTGCCGTTAGCGTTCAGCGGGCCGTCGGCAGCTTCGCATGCGGCGATCGAGGTATTTTCGGCTGTCTATCGCGCCGAACTGAAATCCTTCGGTATTGAGGTCGTGGTGGTGACCGCCGGCAACATGAAGACCGGTGGTTCAGCGAAGACGTCGGCCTTGACGCGGATCGCAAACGGGATGACGCCAGGTCAACGCAAACTCTACGGCAAGACGTTAGGCACCTTCGCGAAGGGGCTGAGCAGTATCCAGGCGGCCAGCTTCGAATCGGCCGCTACCGCTACAGAGGTGATCGAAATCGCCGAGCAGCATCCCGCGCCGAGCCGCGCGGTAGTCGGCGCCGACGCCGAGGAGATGCTCCGAGCCACCCACGAAAGCCCTACGCCGGGGGGGATGCACTCCGCCTGACGCTTGCCGGCCTGAGCTGATCTTCATCTCAATCACAAAAGGAAAACGGTGAAAATGGCGATACTAGCAACGCAGGATGGTACCCGGATCTTTTACAAGGATTGGGGTCCGAGAGAGGCCAAGCCCATCATGTTCCATCACGGCTGGCCATTGAGCGCAGACGATTGGGACATTCAGATGCTTTTCTTCCTAAGCAAGGGCGATCGCGTCATTGCGCATGATCGACGCGGCCACGGTCGCTCCGACCAGACCGATACCGGGAATGAGATGGACACCTACGCGGCCGACGTCGCTGCCTTGGTCCGAGAACTTAATCTGAAAGACGCGATCCACGTTGGACACTCGACCGGCGGCGGGAAGGTAATCCGCTATGTCGCCCGCAGCGAGCCCGGCCGAGTATCAAAGGCGGTGCTGATCGGCGCGGTGCCGCCGATTATGCTGGCGACACCGCGCTATCCTGGCGGCCTGCCGATGGAGGTGTTCGACGGATTTCGCGAGGCGCTCGCTCGCAACCGTGCGCAATTCTACCTCGATGTCCCTGCCGGACCATTTTACGGCTTCAAGCGTGAGGGCGCCGACGTAAGCGAGGGGCTGATCCGCAATTGGTGGCGGCAGGCGATGATGGGCGGCGCCAAGGCCCACTACGACTGCATCTCCTGCCTTCGACCATGGCGATCGTCGCGGCCGTGATCGTCGCGAGGTTCGCATGGATCTTCCCGACGACTTACATTCCTCGCGCGTTGATCCCCATGCTCCGTGCGCGGGATCCCTATCCTCCGCTATCCGTGCCCTTCATCATGAGTTGGGCGGGGATTCGGGGAGTGGTCAGTCTCGCCGCGGCCCTTTCACTTCCCGAGGCGTTTCCCGGTCGAGACCTCATCCTGGCGGTGACGTTCGCGGTCATCCTCGCGACGGTTCTTCTGCAAGGCTCTACCCTAGCTCCGCTCGTACGACTGCTCTCAGGAGCCAGGATCGGCTCATTGCACAATTCGAAACTCTCTGAGGCCGATGCCCGTGCTCGCATTGCTGCCGCTCAGTTGGCGGCGGTCGAAAAAGAGTCACTCGAACCAGACGGAAGCCACCGTCATCCTCGTTTGATGGAGCAATATTCCTACCGGGTAAGGGCGTCGGCGCGATTCTCGGAGGAGCCCGAAGTATTGACGTCGCACCGCGCGGATCACTTCACGGCCGTCTTGGCAGCAATTTCCGCCGGTCGCAAAGAATTGCTGCGGATGCATCGAGACGACCAAATCCACGACAGTGTGCTCCACGCAATCGAGCAGGAACTCGATCTGGAGGAAATCACAGTAAAGCGGTTCGTATGACTTAAGTCCGCTATCGGGAGAATTATCCGAGCACACAATGAAAAACCTTCTTACGTATTCGCTCGAGACCATCACGTTCATCGGAATGATGTTCAACTCGTCCAATGACGAGCTGAAGCACTTCTTCCGTGTCACGCAGTCTTTGACGTCGGCTGTCTATGTCGCGAAGCGACTTGCCAACCATTTGAAGGACCTTGCTCTGTATCGCCGCGGCATCAAGATCACGAGCGACAATGCGCTTGCGGCGCGTCTCGCCAGGACGGCGCTGGATCTGCGGATTCCACTGCTCACGGAAACTCCGGCACAGCGGCTGATCGAGAAGAGCGGCGCTGTTACCGGTGCGGTCGTCAGCGATGCCAAGGGCGAATACCGGATCATGGCGCGCCGTGCGGTGGTTCTGGCGAGCGGCGGCTTCCCGCATGATATGGCGCGCATTGCCATTGCCTATCCTCACCTTGCGCGAGGCGGCGAACATCTGTCGCCGACGCCTGCGGCCAACACCGGTGACGGTATTCGCATGGCAGAGCTGGTGGGCGGTGCCTGCGATATCCGCTTCGCCAACGCGGCGGCCTGGATGCCGGTGTCGCGCGTTCCGTTAGGAGAACGCACGGGCGTATTCCCGCATCTCGTCGATCGTTACAAGCCCGGCGTTATCGCGGTCAATCGAAGTGGCCGCCGCTTCACCAACGAGTCGAATTCCTACCATGATGTCGGTGCTGCAATGATCGCCGATTCAGCCGGGGGCGGGGAGACTGCGGCCTGGCTGATCTGCGATCACCGCACGATCCGGAAGTACGGTCTCGGCTACGCCAAGCCGGCACCGGTTCCGATCGGCATATTTGTGCGCAATGGCTATCTGAAGCGCGGAGCAACACTGCGCGAACTTGCAGTGGCGACCGGTATTGACGCCGATGGTCTCGAGGAGACGGTACGCGCGTACAACGAACGCGCAGTCGATCATCACCGGCGCCTGTATCAATGCCGATGGTGGTTACACGGCCGTCTAGCGAGTCGCTTGATCGCGGTGTCGTCGATGACGGGCCGTTGGGCGGAACAGGCTTTTGTCGAGGGCGGAACTCGATTTTTCGGCCGTAGCTCAAACGGTGGGTTTTGGTTTGGAAAAGTCGAAAATACTCTATCTTTCAACGAGGATTGACTGACGCTCTCTCCGCCATTTCTACGCTACAGTTCTTTCCAGTATCCGATCGTTCGAATCCACCGCGAAATCACCGAAGAACCCTCCGATGTTGCGCTAATTCTCCGCGAAAGCTGGAGTTTTTTCGCCGTGGGTTAGGGGGAGGGTTCCTCCGCCATGGCAATTGTCCCTCAGTATCCGGTCGTCCGAAGCGACAGCAAAAACAATAGGTCGCGCGACAAAGCGGATGTGGCCACATCCACATTTTTGCTCGTGGTTTGCGCAAGCCGTGGGTTTGACCGTAGGTTCGGAGGACAGATTTCGCGAGAGGGAATACATGGCCGTCCTCGCTCAAACGGTGCGCCTTGCGCTGGACTTCGAGCGCGCATCGCAACGTCAGGTTCTCTCCATCACCGCGATGTTCACCTTTCCGAAATGCGCGCCGCACGTCGCGTCGGACCGCTTCTTCACGGCCGGCTCTTTCGCCGGCTTCTTGCCGCTCAAGCGGAAGCGGCGAACCCTCGGCAGCGCATTCCCCGAATCCAGTCCGCCTTCAAACCGGCCTCGGTTATTTTGACAACATCGGTCACGCACGATTCAAATTTTGTTTTTTGACCTTGGGGCAGGCAAATGTCCGCCCCCGTGGTCGTTGCTACCGTGCGCGGCGATGAACATGGCGACCGCCGACCGGCAATAGGATTCGATTTCGTCCTCTGCTCTCGCCTGATCGAAGCGTGCGATCATCAGGAGATCGGATCCTTTGAAAAGCGCGGCAAACAAGCGGGCGGACCGGAGAGGATCGGGCACGTTCAGAAGCGCCTTTGCGTGCAACTGGCGCAACAGGGCCTCGATTTGGGCGATGACATGGGCGGGGCGGGCTTCGTAATGGAGCTTGCTTAACGACTTTTGATTCGTGTTGTCGGCCATGATCATGGCTTCGACATTTCGGACGTCCGGCCTCAACAGCGTGCGAAGCAGGGATGATCCCACCGCCATGAGCTGATCTTCGGCTGAACCGTCGACGCCTTCAAAAAGGGCCTGTGCAAACTGATGGCAGCCGGCCGCGATGGCCGCGCTGAACAGCGCCTCCTTGTTCTCGAAGTGCCGATAGATGCTGAGCTTGGATATCTTCGCCCGCTGGGCGACCTTGTCCAATGTCGTCGCTTGAAAACCCAATTCCACAAAGAGTTCGCTCGCGGCGTCGATTATCGTTTGGCCAAGCGCCTCGTTGGCGGGCCGGCCGCGCCGGCGCTGGCTATTTTCGGTCACGACAATTCCAGTCCTTGACAGTATCCTAATTCTTGCATTACGATACCATGAAGTATCTGAAATGTGCAAGCCAATGGGTAGACAACCTGTCCTCCAAATCAAGTTTCCCCGGGCCGCCCGGCGATATCGAATGCGGCATTGTCCGACCGGTCAACACAGCGATGGGCGAATTTCTCGCCGATACCGAAGCCCTGCTCGCTGCCCGTCTCGATTTCGTATCGCTGGAGGATATTGCTCGCCAAGCCCAAGCCACCCCCCTCCATCCACAACACGGAGCCCATCACCATGAATGACGTCATCATCAT
The DNA here is from genome assembly GCF_023073075.1 of Bradyrhizobium sp. 61. Classification (NCBI taxonomy): domain Bacteria; kingdom Pseudomonadati; phylum Pseudomonadota; class Alphaproteobacteria; order Hyphomicrobiales; family Nitrobacteraceae; genus Bradyrhizobium; species Bradyrhizobium sp. 61. The sequence goes on from NZ_JADPIU010000111.1 coordinate 71,231, forward strand.
TGGCGGAAGTTTTGCCGGTCTCGCCGCCGCGCTGCAGCTCGGCCGCGCCCGCCGCAAGGTCACCGTTCTCGATACCGGCCTGCCGCGCAATCGCTTCGCCGGCCACTCGCATGGTCTGCTCGGCCACGATCACAAGCCACCGTTGGAAATCCTGGCAGAGGCGCGGCTGCAGCTGGCGCGCTATCCGACGATCAAGCTGGTCAGTGCGCGGGCCGACAGCGTCTCCGGCGCCATCGACAATTTCTCTGTCCTTACCGGCGATGGCGAAAGCCTTGGGGCGCGTCGCCTGATCCTGAGCTATGGCGTCGCCGACCAGATGCCTGATGTTCCGGGCTTTGCCGAAGGCTGGGGCACCTCCATCGTGCCCTGCCCCTATTGCGACGGCTTTGAAGTCGCCGGCCAGCATTGGGGTCTCGTCTGGTCCGGCCGGCAGTCGCACAATCAGGTCAGGCTGTTCCACGATTGGACCGACAGGTTGACGGTCTTCGCCAATGGTCATGACATTCCGCCCGATATCCGGGCCGATCTGACGCGCCGCAACACACCTGTCGTCGATGGCCGGATCATCGAGATCGCCCATCACGGGGGCCATAACGCCACCGTCAAGCTCGATACCGGCCCCAATGTCGCGGTCGACATCCTGTTCGCGCATCCGCGCAACAAGCCGTCCGCAAGCCTGCATGAATCACTAGGCCTCGCCACGGTCGATACGCCCCTCGGCATCATCCTCAAGGTCGACGAGCGCCGCGAAACCAGCATGCCCGGCATCTACGCCGCCGGCGACCTCGCCAACCCCCTTACGCCGCCATCGGTCACCCTGGCATCATCGCACGGCGCGATGGCGGGTATCTTCGCCCAGCAGTCGATGCTGGTTTGAGAGCACAAATTCCCTTCTCCCGCTGCCGCGCGCGGTTGTCCTTCGAAGTCCGGCGCTAAAGCATGATCCGGAAAAGTGCGCAGCGGTTTTCCGAAAAGATCATGCTCAAACAAAGACCTCAAGCGCGATGCCGATTCATCCTAATCGCATCGCGCTTTAGGCGGCACCGATCTCGACGCATGAGACGATCACACGCTGGTCTGGCGTCTTATCGCTGGTGGAGGCGGAATCGCTGGAGACGATGCGCGCTTTGGCATCCGACAGCTTCGCTAAGAACAAATCAGAACAAGGATATGGCATGGCAGAGCGAAATGCGGATCAGGTCACCGACTGGAATGGCCAAAGCGGGGAGCGCTGGGTCGCGCACCAGGCCCGGCTCGACGCCAGGCTGGCGGTGTTCGGCCAGGCCGCGATCGAAGCCGCCGCGCCCGCGACGGGCGAACGCGTGCTGGACGTCGGCTGCGGCGCGGGCGCGTCGAGTCTGGCTCTGGCCGCCCGCGTCGGCGCGGGGGGCCAAGTCCTGGGCGTGGACATATCCGAACCGCTGATCGGTCGCGCGCGCGCGCTTGCGCCACAGGATACGCAGGTCCTGTTCCGGGTGGCCGACGCCAGCAGCGCCGAGCTGCCCGAGGGGGCGTTCGACATCCTGTTCTCGCGTTTCGGGGTGATGTTCTTCGACGATCCGACAAAGGCGTTCGCCCATATGCGCCGCGCGCTCAAGCCGGGCGGGCGGGTCGCTTTCGTCTGCTGGCGCGGCGTGGCCGAGAACGATTGGATGCGCCTGCCGATGGGCGCGATCAAGGGCATCGTCCCGCCGACGGCGCCGCCCGATCCCGAAGCGCCCGGTCCATTCTCGTTCGGCGACCGGGGGCGGGTGGCTCGGATCCTGACGGCGGCCGGCTTCACCGATATCGCTATCGCGCCCTTCGATGCTTCCGTCCCGCTTGGCGAGGGCGCGACGCGGGACGCGGCGATCGACGACGCGGTGAAGATGACGTTGGAGGTCGGCCCGCTGTCGCGCGCGCTCGCTGATCAGCCTGACGACATCCGCGCCCGCGCCTCGGCTGCGGTTCGTGCCGCCTTCGCGGGCCGCGCCGGCGAGTGGTCGGTGATAATCGACAGCGCGACGTGGATCGTCACGGCGCGCAATCCCGCAAGCTGACAGCGATTAGCAGAGGAGACGCCGGTTTTGTCCAGCTATTCTAGGCTCTTGGCGGGCGGGTCGCTGGCCCTGATGGCGGCTAGCCTCGTCGGTTGCAACGATACAGTGGTTCAAAAAGCCGAGCCGCCGCGGCCGGTTCTGGTCGCAACGGCGCATTATGATGCCGAGACGCCGGAGCGCAGCTTCGTCGGCACGATCCGGCCCCGGATCGAGAGTGACCTGGGCTTTCGCGTTGCCGGCAAGGTCGCCAAGCGTCTGGTGGAAGTTGGCCAGACCGTCGAGATCGGCCAGCCGCTCGCGACCCTCGACGAGGTCGATTTGAAGCTCCAGGCCGAGCAGGCCGCCGCCGAGCAGACGGCCGCAACCGGCGTGCTGGTCCAGGCCGCCGCCGCCGAACAGCGCGCCAAGGATCTGAAGGCCAAGGGCTGGACCACGGATGCGCAGATGGATTCAAGCCGCGCCGCCGCGGACGAAGCCCGCGCCCGCCTGAACCGCGCCGAGCGCGCGCTCGAGCTGAGCAAGAATTCCCTTTCCTACGCGACGCTGGTTGCCGATGCCCGTAGCGTCGTCACCGCAACGCTGATCGAGCCCGGCCAGGTGGTCGCCGCAGGCCAGGCTTCGATCCGTGTCGCCCGCTTTGCTGAAAAGGAGGCGGTCGTCGCGATCCCTGAGACGCTGGTCGGACGCGCCAAGTCGGGCGTCGCCAGCGTCACTCTTTGGTCCGAGCCGGATAAGAAGTATGTCGCGAAGCTGCGTGAGATCGCGCCGACGGCTGATCCGGCCACGCGCACCTATCTCGCAAAATTCTCGTTGCCCGAGGCGGACGACAAGGTCGCGCTCGGCATGACCGCGACGTTGACGCTGTCGGACGCCGCCACCGAGCGCGTCGCGCGGCTGCCGCTGTCGGCACTGTTCAACGAAGGCGGCAAGCCGTCCTTCTACGTCGTCGACGACAATGGCGCGGTCTCGCTGAAGCCGGTCGCGGTGAAGTCCTACGACAGCAATGACGTCATCATCACCGGCGGCGTCGACGAAGGCGCCAAGATCGTCGCCCTCGGTGTGCAGAAGCTCGATCCCAGCCAGACGGTGCGGGTGGTGTCGTCACTGTCCTTCTGAGTGTCTCTTACGAGTTACGTCCTGTGAGGTGAGTTTCGGCCTTTGTCCCTACGCAAAGGCTGAAGCGGCGAAGCGATCCAGAACCTGCCCAGCCCCCTGGATTGCTTCGCTGCCTCGCGACGACGGTTTGAACAGAGCGGCTGTCGTTTTGGCAATTGGATCGATTTTCCGGAGAGTGCGATGAAGCGCTTCAACCTTTCGGCCTGGGCCGTCAGCCATCCGACGCTGGTCCTGTTCCTGATGCTCATGCTCGGCGTCGCCGGCTACTTCTCCTATGAGAAGCTCGGCCGCGCCGAGGATCCGTTCTTCACGGTCAAGGTGGTCAACGTCTCCGTCCTGTGGCCGGGCGCGACCGCGCAGGAGATGCAGGCCCAAGTCGCCGATCCCATCGAGAAGAAGCTCCAGGAGCTGCCCTATTTCGAGAAGGTGCAGACCTATTCCAAGCCCGGCTTCGCCGCGCTCCAGGTGACCTTCCGCGACGATACGCCGCCGAAGGACGTGCCCCATCTCTTCTATCTGCTGCGCAAGAAGGTGATCGACGTACAGGGCCAGCTGCCGTCGGGCATCCTCGGGCCAGTCGTCAATGACGAGTTCTCCGACGTCGACTCCATCCTCTACATGATGACCGGCGACGGCGCCGATTACGCCCAGCTCAAGAAGATCGCCGAAGGTTTTCGCCAGCGTCTGCTGAAGGTGCCGGGAGTGACCAAGGTCGACGTCTACGGCAACCAAGACGAGCGCATTTACGTCGAGTTTTCGCATGCGAAGCTCGCCACCCTCGGCATCACGCCGCAGGCGCTGTTCGATTCTCTCGCCAAGCAGAACAATGTGACGCCGGCCGGCACCGTCGAGACCTCCTCGCAGCGCGTGCCGCTGCGCGTCACCGGCGCGCTCGACGGCGCCAAGGCGGTGGCCGAGACCCCGGTCGAGAGCAACGGCCGCGTGTTCCGCCTTGGCGATATCGCCACCATCACTCACGGCTATGTCGATCCGCCGAGCTTCGTCGTCCGCCAGGAAGGCAAGGCCGCGATCGGCATCGGCCTCGTCACCGCCAAGGGCGCCAACATCCTCGATCTCGGCAAGGAGGTCGAGAAGGCGACGTCTGAATTCATGAAGGCGGTGCCGCAGGGCGTCGACGTCAAGCTGATCGCCGACCAGCCCAAGGTGGTCGAGCACGCCGTCGGCGAGTTCGTGCACTCCTTCATGGAAGCCCTCGTCATCGTGCTGTTCGTGTCGTTCCTGGCGCTCGGCTGGCGCACCGGCATCGTGGTCGCGCTGTCGGTGCCCCTGGTGCTCGGCATCGTCTTCGTCGTCATGAACACCATGTCGCTCGACCTGCACCGCATCACGCTCGGTGCGCTGATCATCGCGCTCGGCCTGCTGGTGGATGATGCCATCATCGCGGTCGAGATGATGGTGGTGAAGATGGAGCAGGGCTGGGACCGCATGCGTGCGGCGTCCTTTGCCTGGGAATCAACTGCGTTTCCGATGCTCACGGGAACGCTGGTCACGGCCGCTGGCTTCCTCCCCATCGGCTTTGCCAATTCCGCGGTCGGCGAATATGCCGGCAGCATCTTCTGGATCGTGGCGATCGCGCTGGTTGCCTCCTGGTTCGTGGCCGTGATCTTCACGCCCTATATCGGCGTCATGCTGCTGCCGAACATCAAGGTGCACGCCAACCACGATCCGCACGCGGTCTACGAGACCCGCATGTATCGGGGCCTGCGCGCCATCGTGCAGTGGTGCGTCAACCACCGCATCACCGTGGTGGTTGCGACCGTCGGCGTCTTCATCGCCTCGATCGTCGGCTTCGGCCACGTCCAGCAGCAGTTCTTCCCGCTGTCCGAGCGCCCTGAGTTGTTCCTCCAGCTTCGCCTGCCCGAGGGCACCGCCTTCAACGTCACGGAAAAGGCGGTGACGAAGGCCGAGACCATGCTCAAGGACGACAAGGACATCGAGACCTATACGGCCTATATCGGCCAGGGCTCGCCGCGCTTCTGGCTCGGCCTCAACCCGCAGCTTCCGAACGAGGCCTTTGCCGAGGTCGTCATCGTCGCAAAGGGCGTCGAGGCGCGCGAGCGCATCAAGGCCAGGCTTGAAAACGCCGTTGCCGATGGCGCGCTCAACGAGGCCCGCGTGCGCGTCGACCGCTTCAATTTCGGTCCCCCCGTCGGTTTCCCCGTGCAGTTCCGCGTGATCGGCCCCGACGCCAACAAGGTGCGCGAGATCGCCTACCAGGTTCGCGACGTCATGCGGCAGAACAAGAGCGTCAAGGACGTCCAGCTCGACTGGAACGAGCAGTCGCCTTACCTGAAGCTCGTCGTCGACCAGGACCGCGCCCGCGCCATGGGCCTGACCCCGCAGGACGTGTCGCAGGCGCTGTCGATGCTGATCTCGGGCTCACAGGTCACGACCGTGCGCGACGGTATCGAGAAGGTCGGCGTGGTCGCGCGCGCCGTCTCCTCCGAACGGCTCGACCTCGGCGCAGTCGGCGATCTCACCATCACCTCGCGCAACGGCGTGGCCGTGCCGCTGCAGCAGATCGCCAGGATCGAGTACTCCCACGAGGATCCGATTATGTGGCGACGCAACCGCGACATGGCCATCACCGTGCGCTCGGACGTCGCCGACGACGTGCAGGCGCCCGATGTCACCGGCCAGATCACGCCGAAGCTCCAGCCGATCATTGACCACCTCGAGCCGGCCTACCGCATCGAGCCGGGCGGCGCGTTCGAGGAATCCGCCAAGGGCAACGCCTCGATCTTCGTTCTCTTCCCGCTGATGGTCATGGTGATGCTGACGCTGCTGATGATCCAGCTCCAGAGCTTCTCGCGGCTGATCCTGGTGTTCCTCACCGCGCCGCTCGGCATCGTGGGCGCTTCCCTCGGGCTCAACGTCGCCAACGCCCCGTTCGGTTTCGTGGCACTGCTCGGCCTGATCGCGCTCGCCGGCATGATCATGCGCAACACGGTCATCCTGGTCGATCAGATTGAGACCGATGTTTCGCACGGCCTCATCAGACGCGAGGCGATCGTTGAGGCAACCGTCCGCCGCGCCCGTCCGGTGGTGCTGACTGCACTCGCCGCCATCCTCGCCATGATCCCGCTGTCGCGCTCGGCCTTCTGGGGCCCGATGGCGATCACCATCATGGGCGGATTGTTCGTTGCGACGTTCCTGACGCTCTTGTACTTGCCCGGCCTCTACGCCCTATGGTTCCGGAAGAGCCTGGATGACGCCGGCACTCCCGAGCAGCCTGCCGCTCAGCAGCATGGGAGCGATGACCCCTACGCAATTCCGCTTGCTGAGAAGCAACGCTGATTGACGAGTCCAGACAGATGACACTGATTGCGGAACATATCGAAGGCGACACCCGGGATCGTTCCTTGTCCGTTGGCGGTGCGACGCAGAACGTCATCGGCATGGGCAGGACTGGACTTCTGCTTGGTCCACATCGTCGTCGACAGCCCGATCCCGATCCCGAGCCGCTCGCGCTACGCCGCGAAGCTGCGCCTAAGGTATTGCTGTCGATGAGGCGAAAAGAGATTTTTATCGGAGACAGAATACTATTTTCCAGCGTAGCTTAGGCCGTGGGTTCTGATCTGAGAAAGTTGAAAACGCCTTTTCTTTCAATGGGGATTGACTGACACTCTCTCCGCCCCACTGCTGGTCGATCAAACTAGTCAACACGCAAACCGACGGATTTCGCTTGGCACGCAGCCCAAGCCGCTAGAGGTTCGGAGCGGGGAGGCGGCTCCACGATTTGAACGTGCGGTGGTCTCATAGGGCAGGGGTGAAAGACGGTCTTCTACATCATCTTTGAGACGAACCTTTCTCTGATTGGCTCCAATCGGATATCGATCGCTGGAGTTGGCTCAAACTGGCCCATGATGGATTGGACCGAGAGCTCAGGTTTATCAATCACTTAGAAGGGCGCGTGTGCACGACGTGTGCACCGGTAGATCAAGAAAAATCTATTGAAGTCTAGCGTGGGCGGTCGTCATTGGTTGATGTCCAGGGCGCGAACGTTCGCTGATAGTGAAGTGAAGCGGCGGAGCAGGGCAGGAATCACTTCTTATGGAGTGCTTTGGTGTGCCGCCGCGGGGCGAACCTGCAACCAGGTCGCTGTGAGCGGTCGGTTGACGCTGAGTATGGCTGGTTCTCTCACTGCGCCGCTGCGCCCTGCGAACCTGACGGTGGCCGGCTGGTATTGGAATTCAGCACTATGTCGTGAATCGTGGGTTTGACTTCCAGTCTCTCCACCATTGCACGACATTGTATGCCAAACTACGATTTCGTCCGCTAGGTGGCGCCGAATGTACGCCGATGGCCAGCTTAACAACAGAAACCTCATGAGACTTTTCGTCGGAGCGCGAAGATCGCCGCGCCGAAACCACATCGGTGGAAGAATGACAGTCCCGGAGTTGTCGCACTAACTAACATGGTTCGGCTTGATAGCTTTGGAGTTCGATGCCTGCGAGTCTTTGTCCACCGACGCTGTGGACGTCGACGGTCTAGTCACTGCGGTCGCGCCGCAACCTCTCCTTGATTGCTACCGACTCAAGGACTTCAGATTCCAGCCCCTCTTCTGAAGCTCCGCAATTCCCATGTTGATTGCTTCCAGAGGCTCCTTCTCACGAATGATTTCAAGAACGACGTTCTGGACTTTGCATGTCGCTTCGACTGCTCTTCCTAGATCTTCGAAATTGACGGCCCCAGTGCCGATCGGATCATGGCCCCATTCCTCGAGGCCCGTATCAGAGATATGCACGAGCCCAATCGCTGAATATCCGGACAACAGGCATGCAACGGGGTCTTCTTTAATATACGCTGCGTTCGCAACATCATAAACAATCTTCAATTTTTCACTGTTAACTTCTTTTACGACCCCGACTAGTTCATCGAATGTAGGCCTGAAGCAATACGGCGTGTTTTCGAGGAGAAGTCGGACTCCAGCCTGCTCAGCCCGTGGCAATAGAATTTCTAAGCTCTCATACAGCCAACCAAGTGTCTTCGGCAGTGATGGAGAAATCATCGGACGCCGTGTGCCCGGTGAAATCACCACGTCGAAAGCACCCCAATCGAAGGCTAGGTCGATCACATCCTTAATGTGATCTGTGCTCTTACGCCTCATATTTGCGGCAGGACTCGCCAGATTGATGTCGTATCCACCGGCGTTGAGCGACCTCACGCTTGCACCGCAATCCTGCAAACGCTTCTTTCCATCAGAACGCATGGCCGGCGTCATCTCATCTGGCCAGCAATGCGGCGAACTGATCGGCACCTCAAAGACACTGAAACCGTGGCGGCTGAGGTCACACATCGCATCGATCGCGGTCGAAGACCAGATGTATGAAAACGTATCGATGATCATTTGACGAGAACTCCCTAGACATCCATTAGCGTTGCAAGGCGGAGCGAGGCACGTCCGATCTATAAACGGGTGGCGACATCAGTTAATCGCAGCCTCTCAAGGTGACTGAACCCACAACAACCTCTGTCAAGCCCCCTGCGGCTTTGAACTCGGGCGTCCAGGTATGTGGCTAAGAATCGACTTGGTAAAACCACCGTCGACACATAGGTCTTGACCTGTAACGTAACTCGACAGCGGGCTGATCATGAACTCAATTGCATTGGCGATATCTTTCGGATCGGCGATCCTGGAAAGAGGAATCAGTGCTTCTCTCGCCTTCTTGATCACGGGATCTGCGTACATCTTCGCGGACATTGGAGTATGTGTCATGCCTGGAGAAACGACGTTGACGCGTATTCCGTCTGGCGCCCACTCCAGGGCGAGCGTTTGTGCAAGCATCGTGAGTGCGGCTTTGGTCGGGCTATACGCGCCCGACCCCTCGTGCGGCACTTGCCCCGACATCGAAGACGTGAAGCAGGCTGCGCCACGACTCTCTTTCAGATGCGGGTAGGAACTTTTGGCGAGCAGCCAAGCGCCCCGAAGGTTGATGGCGAACATCTTGTCCCATTCGGCAACCGACAGATCACAGATTTTCCCTGGGCTCGCTACGCCGGCATTGCAAACAAGAGCGTCGAGGCCTCCGAACGCCGCCACGGCCCCATCTACAAGCTTGGCGGCCACGTCGTCGTCGCTGAGGTCTCCGGACAAAGCAATAGCCTCGCCCCCCATCTCGCGCACCGAACGGGCAACTTGTTCCTGTGGATCAGATTCCTCTCGACCACAGACGGCGATATTCGGACGCTCGCCCCTCGACAATGCGGCTTCGGCTATCCGCAGGCAGGCCGCCGCTCCGATCCCGCGGCTTCCCCCACTCACCAAGACTCTCATCGATTGCTTCTCCTGTTGAAATTAGCTCTCGTCGCCGCGAAGCCCACTCGCTCCCTAGGCGTCTGACGTTAGGTGCAGTGCCAAAATCGCCTCGTAGCGATCTCTCTCGACATCCTCGTCCTGCCGCTCAGATAGTGACGCCCAGCGGCCACGGAGCGAACTCGGCCGATCCGGTGTTTCCGTCGGAGCCGTAGCTCATTGTGCCAAGCATGTATTCGCTGACGCGAACGCCGGTGCGACCTAAGAGACGGTATCTCACGGTAATGGCTCTTGCATTAAGAGTTGATATTTGCCGGCTATCCAGGTCGCGACGGCCGTTCCGAACGTCCGGTGTGTATGCACCGTCCAGTGAACGCCATCGATACCGTCGGTACTTATGATGTCGTTGGCGTCGAGGAAGTCCGCGCTGATCTCTGTGGCAATCGCTCGGTAGAGATCGGGCAGTGCTGCGGTGAGCTGTGATCCGCACGCAAACATCTCTCCGAGGCGGCCGTTGACGACCGAGGACGCAATGGCCGGAGGACTGATGACGAGTACGCTTGGCGCCGTGTAGCCCACAATTGATTGGAATGACTTAACGGTGGATACCAAGCGTCTCATGCCCGCGGCGATATCGTGGGCGTCGCGTTCGAAGCGCGTCTTGGCATCGTTGGTGCCAAGCATGAGGATAACCAGATCCAAGGGCTGATGAGAAGCTAGCGCTGTTGGAAGATGCTGCAGGCCGCTATAGGTCACGCCGCCTTGGACGGGTTCTCCAAGATCCTCCAAATCGGTCGTGCGGCCGGGCAGGCCTTCCTCGATTACTTCTGTGGAAATGAGACAAGATTGCATCACCCGTGGCCAGCGATCTTCAGGGGCCAGGCGAAAGCTTGGCGGGACAGCAACCGACGATGTGCCGAAGGTGTTTGAGTCACCAAATGCCATAATTCGAAAAAGACGACAATCCGGTGGATATGCGTCTGGCGTCTTTTCCATATACCCTTCCCATTGCTTGCAATGACGCCGGTAGCCCATGTTTGACAGCGACGTCAGGTGGTCGGTTTACAAGGCGCTGAGCGGTAGGAATATGCCGTTCGGGCGCGCGTCGTCGCGTCCCAATCGGGGACGCGACGCACTGCGGCGTATCAGGCCTTGGCGAGAGCTTCGGCGTAACGGGTCTTGATTTCCGTAACCACGCTTTCCGGAGTGCCGCTGCGCAGGATCATGCGCTGGAAGGCCTCTCCGGCAATCTGGTTGAAAGTTGATTGAATCACGGAATAGGTGACGACACGTCCGCGCTGCTGCACGAGTTGCTTCCAGCCCTGCTGATCGGCAGCCTCGGGCGACACGAAGTAGGCATCATCGTAGGCGCTTGCCCGGGCAACGACTTCACCGCCGCGCGCGGCAATCATTTGCGCGGCCGGGCTGGTCATGTATTTGACGAATTCCCAGGCGGCGTCCTTGCGCGGCGAATTTGCATTGATGCTGAGCTGGAAACCGTAAACGGCGTGCTTGTCGGCCGGGCTCATCGACGGCGCTGCCGCCCATGCCAGATCGTTGTCGGCAACCTGGCGCTCCAGGCCCTTGTAGCGATAGAGGCCGAACGAGGCCGATGCTACGGTGCCGGCGCGCAACCCGTCCTGCAATTCGTTGTAGCCGAACTGTAGCGTGACGGGCGTTGACGCCTTGTACTTGCCGAAAAGGTCGCGAACCGTCGTGGCGGCAAGCAATAGACGTTCATCTGAGAAGTCGATGTTGCGGCCGTCGGGCGCAAAAAATGGGCCTGTATTGCCGGCGACGATCGAACTCAATATGAATTCGACGAAGGCCTGGGCACCTCCGATGCCCCCGGTGAGGCCGATCGGGATGGCGTAGCCAATGGTGTTGTTCTTGGTGAGCCGGGCGCCGAGAGCACCGACCTCGTCATAGGTACGCGGCGGTGTCGTCACCTGAGCATCGGCGAAGCGGCTCTTGCGATAGATCAGGATCGGAATCCGGTAATCCTGCTGCAGTCCTAACAGTCTGCCGTTGACCTTGGTCTGCTCTAGTGGAATCAGCCAGTCGTTGGCATCGATCTTGTCGCGGACGACGAGCTCATCGAGCGGCAGGATGGAACCAGTCGCGGCAAACTCTGCCAGCTGGAAGTTCGAGACGCGGATGACGTCGGGTGAACCCGATTTGGTGCGCGCGGCGCGAATGCCATTGGCGCCGGCCGGATCCACGACGACTTTGATCTTAATGCTCGGGTTGGCCTTCTCAAAAGCTTCGATCATACGACTCTGCGCGGCCGAGCGCGGATCGTTCGCATTGGCGGGATCGAGGAAGCTATTGTAGCTGACTTCGGTGGCGGATTGCGCAGATGATTGCCGAAGCCCAAGCGTCGTTGCGGCCCCTGCGGTGGCAAGGCCGGCGACGACCGAACGGCGAGACAGCTTCAAATGTTTTTTGTCAGACATGTTCTCCTCCCAATTGCACTAATTGTGAAACTAACCTTTGACAGCGCCGGCTGTCAGACCGGCGATGAACCAGCGCTGCGCGACGATAAAGAGTGCAACCATCGGGATCGACGAGATGATTGCGAACGCCATGACATACGACCAGGTGACGCCAATGCTGTCGAAGACCTGGTTCACCAGCGCAACCTGAAGTGTACGGCGGGCGACGTCGGGCGCGAAAGCAGCAACCGTGATGTAGTCATTCCATGTTGTGATGATGCCGAGCACTGCGGTCGCCGCGATGCCTGGCTTGATCAGCGGCAATATGACCTGCGCAAAAGTCTGCCAGCGCGTGGCGCCGTCGACCTCGGTAGCTTCGTCGAGCTCGATCGGCACCGCGTCCACAAAGTTCTGCATGAACCAGATCGTCTGGGGCACAAGTCGCGCGGCCTGGAGAACGATGATTGCGATAGGATTGTTTAGAAGCCCGATTGCGTCGAGGACGAAATATGTCGGTATCAGCAGCGCGACGCCGGGAATCATCGAGGTTGCCAATATGAGAAGCATGACCGCGCGCTTGGCCGGGAACGTCAGCCTTGATGCGGCATAGCCGGCTGGCACTGAAACGGCCAGCGTCAGCGCGATCGACGCGATGGCGTAGAAGACGGAGTTGAAAAGCTCGATCACAAAATTCTGCTGCCGGAAGACGGCCACATAGCTGGCAAGCGTCGCAGGTGACGGCAGCAAGGAGGGAGGGAATGTGATGACGTTCGCTTCGGTCTTGAGCGACGTCACCAGCGCCCATGCCATGGGACCGACAACGACCGCGACCAGAACGCCGATCGTCAAGGGCGAGAGCAGGCGTTCGGCCGGTGTTTTGCGCATAGTGAACCTATCCTGAAACGCGGCCTGTCAGCCGCGTATAGACGAGGCCGAGCAGTAGATTGACGATGAGGACGATGATCGAGATCACCGCCGATGGAGAGACGTCGACCGACCTGAAGGCGGTGACGAAAACCTCGAAGCTCCACGTGCCCGTCGCGCCGAGCGGCCCGCCCCCCGTCAGAACGAGAATGAGCGTAACGAGCGTGAGATACAGGATGCTCAGGGCCAGCGCGGTGCTGCCGAGCGTAGCATTGACATGAGGCCAGACCACGTGACGCAGGCGCGACCAGAATCCACCGCCATCGATATCGAGGGCCTCATAGAGTTCGCCCGGAATGCTTTGCAGGGCGGCGCTCATCATCACCATGACGTAAGGAAACGACCACCAAGCCGTCACCACGATCAGCAACAATAGTGCGATGCCTGGATCGCCAAGCATCAAGCCGGGCGTCAGTCCAACGGATTTCATCGCGTAGCTAATCGGGCCGTAAGATGGATTCAGCAGCCATAGCCAAAAGCAGCCGACGACCGCCATGGATAGCGTCCAAGGCAGCAGCAGCACTGCCCGAAAAGACGAGGCGCCGCGCTTCATCGTTTGCAACGCAAGGGCGCAGAGCAGCCCGACCGGCAACACGATGGCGAGCGACCCCGTCACATAGACGAGGGAGTTGAAGGTGAGATCCCAAAATGCGCTGGAGGTCAGCACGGCAGTGTAGTTGCCCAGGCCAGCCCAGCCGGTGACGTCGTAGAAACGCGTGCGGCTGAGACTGAGCCACAACACCAAGGCTGTCGGATAGAGAGTTACAGCCAGTAGCAGGACCAGCGCAGGGCCGAACCAAATGATCGGCGTGGCCCAATCACGGCCGATCGACCTTGTATCAGCCTTGGTCGATGGTCCCATGTTTCCTCGCTATTTGTTGGAACGACGTTCTATTTCCTTCCAATCGTCGTGTCAATAGAATCGAGTTCCGCGGACATAAGAAGGTTTTCTCCCCAAAAACAGGCACTTGACATCAAGATGACATTTTGCGAATAGAACGGCGTTCTGTAGGATATGAGAATGGCTCTGGGTGAGTTCGTCGATCGGGTGATGGACATCATCGAGCTCCTTGCGGACGAGCCGAGTGGTTTGCCGCTGAGCGAGATCGCGCGTCGCCTCGATATGCCTAAAAGTGCTGCGCATCGGCTGCTTTCGTCCTTGGTCAATCGCCGCTTTGCGGTGCAGGACGATGCCAGTCAGCGCTATCGGCTGACCGTCAAGCTTGCTGCAGTTGGTTTTCGCGTGCTTTCGGGGGCCGGCACCTCTGACATCTGCCAACCGTCATTGGACAGGCTGGCCATTCGGACGGGCGAGCTCGTCCGTCTCGCGCTCGCCGAAGGCGATACGCTGTACTGGATTGCCAAATCGCAAGGTGCCCTGTCCGGCCTGAGATATGACGCCGATCTCGGACAGGCTGTCGTGTTGCATGCCACCGCGACCGGCAAGGCGTGGCTGTCCACGATGAACGATGAAGCCGCAGCCAGCCTCGTCAAGAGGCGGGGATATGTGGTCCCAGTACGTTTCGGCAAACCCCTTGTTCGCGATGAGGCGACCCTGATCAATGAGCTCGCCGCAACCCGCGCCCGTGGTTATGGCATGGCGATAGAAGAAGGCGAGCCCGGTACTTGCGCCATGGCGCAGGCAATTCTCGGCCGTGATGGGATTGCGGTTGGCACCGTCAGCATCGCCGGTCCAGCCTCGCGCTTCACGCCGGAGCGCATGAAAGATGTGGCGCTGGATCTCGCAGCGACGGTCAGCGAGATCGCAGACCTTTGGCCAGCGCGTCGCGTGATGGATTTTGTTTCCAGCCGTGCGCTCAAGAGGACCTCGAATGCCTGAATCGCGCGCCATTCAGATCGATCCGAGCATCAACGGTCGAATCGCCGTTGTCACGGGAGGCGCCAAAGGTATCGGCGAGGGCATTTCGCGGGTGCTTTCTGCGGCCGGCGCGCATGTTGTAGTCGCCGACCGCGACGAGCAGGCCGCCGATAAACTCGCCGCGAGCCTTCGCTCCACCGGAGCCGACGCGACCGCCATCTCATGCGATGTCGGCGATACCGCGGCGGTAACGGCCGCGGTCAGGAAGATCGGAAGCGAGCTTGGTGCGATCGATCTATTGGTGAACAACGCCGGCATCGGCGATTTCGTGTCGTTTCCGGAAATCTCCCGTGAGCGCTGGGATCGCATGCTCAATGTCCACCTCACAGGTGCATACAACTGCTGCCATGCCGTGATGCCGGACATGCTGAAACGCCGCTTTGGCCGCGTCGTTAATGTTTCCTCGGTCGCTGGAAAGCGAGGCGATTTCATCGGAAACGCGCACTACACCGCGGCAAAAGCCGGCTTGATCGGGCTGACAAAGTCCCTTGCGGCCTGGGCTGCTCCTTGCGATGTGCGTGTCAATGCCATTGCGCCCGGGATCGTCGACACGGAGCTGACGCGAGAGATGAGTCAGTCGCATCAAACGACGACCATTTCGCGAATTCCGCTGGGTCGCTTTGCTCGACCGGATGAGATTGCTTCGGTTGTTTTGTTTCTGTTGTCCGATGCATCGAGCTACGTCATCGGCGAAACCATCAACGTCAATGGCGGCTCCTATCTCGATTAGCCAGAAGGATAATCGATAGTGCGTGCACTTGTGACAGGAGTGAGCGAGGGTATCGGCGGCGCGATCTGCCGCCAGATTGCCGGCGTGCCGGATTCCCCAGTTGCGTTCCTGATCGACCGAGAGAATCGCTACGTCACTGGCGAAAATGTCATGGTCGACGGCGGTCTCACGCTTTCGGTGCTCGACCGGATCCCGGGCGTCGCGCCCCGCAAGGCGGATGCGTCGCCGATGGAGGCCGCCGGTGGTTGATCGCGCAACCGAGACGGCCGTGCGCATCGGTGTCGTAGGAGCGGGCGCGATCGGCCGCCGCCACGTGCAGTACTGCATCGAAGAGCCCGCAACGGTTCTCATTGGCATTGCTGATTCGGCAAAAGAGGCCGCGGCCCTCGCCCACGAGTCTGGCGTAGCTCACTATCGGTCTCTGGAAAACATGCTAGATGCTCAACGCGTCGACGGGATTATCGTCGCGGTTCCGACGCCGCTGCATTGCAAGGTGGCGCTGACTGCAATTCGACGTGGAATCGCCGTGTTGATCGAGAAGCCGATTGCCGAGCACCCGGCCGAAGTGACGGAGTTGATTGCAACAGCCAATTCAACAGGCGCAAAGATTTTGGTTGGGCATCATCGGCGACATAACCCGGTCGTTCAGCAAGCGCGCGAGATTATGAGAAGCGAACTTGGCCGGTTACTGGCGGTGAACGTGTTGTGGGCTGTCTTGAAGCCCCGAAGCTATTTTGAGCCGCGGTGGCGGCGGACTGCTGGTGCTGGGCCCGTCCTGACCAATCTTGTTCATGACGTTGATCTGCTGCGTTTCATGTGCGGGGAGATTGTGAACGTTATGGCGGCTGCCAGTCGGTCAGCGCGTGGGCACGAAGTCGAGGATACCGTTGCGGTCCTGCTGCACTTTGAAAGCGGAGCGCTCGGCACGATCACTGGTTGTGACGCCAGCCCATCGCCCTGGTCCTGGGATGCGAATAGCGGCGAGAACCCTGCGATCCTGGTGAGCCGGGAAAACTCTTACCACTTTCTTGGCAGTGATGGTTCGCTCGAGTTTCCAGACCTGCATCTATGGCGATATCGCGTCGACGGAGAGGCTGGTTGGACGCAGCCGATCAGTCGGGAAGGGCGCGTAGTGATGCCCCAGGATGCCTATCGTTGCCAATTGCGACATTTCTGCCGGGTCATCGACGGATATGAAGAGCCGCTGGTCGACGCAGAGGATGCACGTCGCAGTCTGCAGGTAACCGCTGCAATCCTGAAGTCGGCCGCAACAGGCCAGCCGATCAATCCCTCCGAAATTCGAGAGGCAGCATAATGAGGATTGCGATCGTCGAATCGACGCATTGGCACGTGCCGCTGTATCTCGATGCACTCGAGGCCCCGGGCTTGCGCGTGGTCGGCGTCACGGACAGCGCCCAAAAAACCGGCGCAGCTTTGGCGAAGCGACTCGGCTGCGAGGCTTATCGCGATCTGGACGGCCTTCTGGATGCGCAGACGGTCGATTTTGCATTCGTGTTTGGTCGCCATATCGATATGCCGAAACTGGCAGGAAAACTGATTGCGCGCGGCATCGCGTTTGCGATCGAGAAGCCCTGTGGTGTCCGAGCGATCGACGTCGATCGTCTTGTAGCTAGCGCGGAAGCAAAAAAGCTCTATGTCGCCGTACCCCTGATCTTCCGCCTGAGCGATACCCTGGACATCGTCGGACACACGAATACCCGCCCGGATTTCGCCAGCTTCCGCTTCATGGCCGGCCCACCCTCGCGCTATGAAGCCGCGGAAACACCGTGGATGCTGCAGCGGGAACTGGCCGGCGGCGGCCCGCTGATCAATCTTGGGGTTCATTTCATCGATTTGTTTTCTGTTCTCGCGCAGGACGATATTGAGTCGGTTTCCGCGGTGTCATCGTCGGAAATCAACGGCCATTCCATCGAAGACGTCATCAGCGTGCGAATGGTGACGAAGCAGAACCGCATCTGCACCATCGAATGCGGCTACATCTTCCCGAGCGACAAGACAATTCAGCGGGAATTTACCTTCTCGATCAGGTCGCCGGATGCCTATTACGCATCCAGCGACGAGAAGATCCTTGTCCGCTCGACGCTCGCCGATGGACAAATTGAAGCGCGAACAATTCCCGCGCGGCTCGAAACCGATGTCTATTATCCGGTTTTTGTTCGCCGCGTTCTCGAGGAAGCCCGAGCGGGATCGGTGCCTGTCGCCGGGCTCCGCGACGCGTCGCGTGCTCTGAGGGTCGTGGAGGCAGCCTACCTGTCGGCATCGCGCCAGGGCATGCCCGTGCAATTGAGTGCTCTGCCATGAAAGAGTTGGCTGAAGCGCTCGTTACGGCACGAGGTTGCGGTCGGCGGCTGACTGCCGGGTTTGCGGAAGTGCCCAGCCCCGAGCAGGGCTATGCCGTTCAGGATCTCGTTCAGGCTCTGCTCTGCAGGCCGATTGCCGGATGGAAGGTCGCCCGGACACCCGAGGGCGAGGTGATTTCCGCGCCAATCCTCGACGATGGCGTGTTTCGATCAGGGGCCAAAGTACCGCTGGAAGGCCGGATGTCACACGGCTTTGAGTGCGAGTTGGCGTTCAGAGTGAAGCATCGGCTGCCTGTCGTTTCGCGAAAGGAATACGCCATCGACGATGTCTTGCCGGCACTCGGTGAGGCCATGGCGGCATTCGAACTGCTGTCGTGCAGGACCGAGCAGGGATTTCAGTCTCCGCGCCCGTTGCTTGTTGCCGACAATCTCGGAAATGGCGGCATAGTTCTCGGAGCGTCGCGCGACGATTGGCGCGGGCTCGATCTTGGGAAAATCGGGATTTCTCTTAGCATGGGCAATGAATCAATTCTCGAATCGCGCGGCGGAAATCCGATTGGAAATCCGCTGCAAGCAATTGTCCTCCTCGCTAACCATCTCGCGCGGCGTGGGCGCTCTTGGGAGCCGGGTCAGATTGTTATGACCGGCGCCTTCGCCGGTGTTCATCACGCCAACGCCGGACAACGCGTCGAAGCCCGCTTTGAAGGCTTCGCGCCCGTCGCAATGTTTGCC
Organism: Bradyrhizobium sp. 61; assembly: GCF_023073075.1. Taxonomy (NCBI): domain Bacteria; kingdom Pseudomonadati; phylum Pseudomonadota; class Alphaproteobacteria; order Hyphomicrobiales; family Nitrobacteraceae; genus Bradyrhizobium; species Bradyrhizobium sp. 61. Next base: position 89,684 of record NZ_JADPIU010000111.1, read on the forward strand.
GTAGCAGTTCAACACGTAAACCAGGAATGATGCACATGCTGGCCGGTGAGGGAGCGATCGCGATCTGGAATGGAATCTCGGATGAGGGCCGCGCGGATTTCTACGCGTGGCATCTGTCCGAGCACATGCCCGAGAGGGTGGGCATACCCGGCTTCCTGCGGGGACGGCGTTATCGCGCCGCCGACGAGAAGACGCATCCCGAATTCTTCACGTTGTACGAAACGCAAACCTTCGAAGTCACGCAAAGTGTGGACTATTTCAATCGGCTGAACGCGCCGACGTCATGGACGAAGCGCGCCACTGCTCATTTCAAGACAACGTCCCGCTCGCTGGCACGTGTGATCGCGAGCTTCGGAGTCGGCTCGGGCGGCGTGCTTCTCACCTTGCGATTCGACGTTCCTGTTGAGGAAGGCGAGCGAGAGACACTGGCATCAATCGTGATGAAGATCGCGGCGCTTCCAGAGGTTACGGGTGCGCACCTTCTCAAGGGGGATGACGAAGCCTCCGGCACCAAGACTGCCGAGAGCAAGGATCGCAAGGATATCGAGCAACCCGCCCGCTGGGTCATCCTCGTCGAAGCGTGTTCGGTCGAAGCGTTGGCGGGCGCACGTGCCTCGCTGAATGATCATCCCGTCCTGCGCGCAGCAAGCGCTGGTCTTTATCTTCATGAATATACCCGGCTGAAGACGGCCTGGGCGGCCGGCTGACGGCTAATTCGAGCAAAGGACGAATAATGAAACTGTTGCGCTATGGTCCGCCGGGGGCCGAAAAGCCGGGCCTGCTGGACGATGCTGGATGTATCCGCGATCTTTCCGGCATCGTTGCGGATCTGTCGGGTGAGCATCTTTCGCGTGAAGGTTTGTCGCGAATCGCAAGCCTGCAGGTGTCGCAACTCGATATCGTTCCGGGGGCGCCGCGCATCGGCCCGCCGGTGGGGCGCGTTGGTCATTTCATCGCTGTCGGCCTGAATTACATTGACCATGCGCATGAGACGAATTCGCCGATTCCGGGCGAGCCAATCCTGTTCAACAAGGCGGTCTCTTCTATCAGCGGGCCGGATGACGGCTTCATGCTGCCAAAGGGCTCGGCGAAGACCGATTGGGAAGTTGAGCTTGCGATCGTGATCGGCGAGGGCGGTTACGAGATTCCCGAGGATCAAGCCTTTAATCATGTTGCCGGTTATTGCGTCTGCCACGACGTTTCGGAGCGTGCCCACCAGGTCGAGCGCGGTGGGCAATGGATGAAGGGCAAGTCTGCGCCCGGCTTCGGCCCTTTGGGACCGTGGCTCGTGACCAAGGAAGAAATCGCGGACGTTCAGAATCTTGACCTGTTCCTCGACGTTAACGGCGTGCGCCGGCAAACCGGGAACACCAGGACCATGATATTCGGCGTAGAGCTGCTGGTCTCCTACATTTCCCGCTTCATGGCGCTAGAAGCGGGCGATGTCATTACGACGGGCACGCCGCCCGGTGTCGGGCTCGGCATGAAACCACCGATGTTTCTGAAGGCCGGAGACGTCGTTACGCTTGGCGTGTCCGGTCTCGGCAAGCAGACGCAGCGTGTCGCTGCACGGGCGTCGTAACTGCTGTTTGACGCGAAAGAGCGCGGAAAAGGGAGAACTCCATGGCGTCGGTTGAAATCAAGGACATCGCGAAGGCGTTCGGTACCGTGAAGGTTATTCATGGCGTCGATATCGACATCAAGGACGGTGAATTTGTGATTCTCGTTGGCCCGTCAGGTTGTGGCAAGTCGACGCTGTTGCGCATGATCGCAGGGCTGGAGGGCATCACCACCGGTCAAATCCGTATTGGGAACAAGATTGTCAACGACATGCCGCCAAAAGAGCGCGACATTGCGATGGTTTTCCAGAATTACGCGCTTTATCCGCATATGACGGTCGAGGAGAACATGGGATTCTCGTTAAAGCTTCGCCGCGCCTCGAAAAGCGAGATCCATGCGCGTGTCCAACCGGCGGCCGAAATCCTCGGTCTGACAAAACTGCTTGATCGCTACCCGCGTCAGCTTTCCGGTGGTCAGCGGCAACGCGTCGCCATGGGCCGCGCGATTGTGCGCGATCCGCAGGTGTTCTTGTTTGATGAGCCATTGTCAAATCTCGACGCTAAATTGCGCGTACAAATGCGCACAGAGATAAAGGAGCTGCATCAGCGGCTCAAGACTACCACCGTCTACGTCACCCATGATCAGATCGAGGCTATGACCATGGCTGACAAGATCGTCGTGATGCATGATGGCGTGGTCGAGCAAATGGGCGCGCCGCTTGAACTCTATGACAGGCCGCAGAACCTCTTCGTCGCTGGCTTTATCGGTTCCCCGTCCATGAACTTCGTCAAGGGTAGGATCGATGGTGGAAAGCTGATCGATGGCCATGGTGTGGGATGGAGCCTTGCGGGTACGCCCGCGATCGCGAGCGGGCGCGAGGTGACAATCGGCATTCGGCCGGAGCACGTTCGTATCGAGAATGCGGGGCTCAAGGCAAATGTCCATGTGGTGGAGCCGACTGGCTCCGAAACGCAGGTAGTCGTCGACTTGGGAGGGACGTTGCTCACCTGTGTGTTCAGGGAGCGTGTTGCGGCGAAGCCCGGGGAGGAGATCGGTATCGGCTTTGACGCGCAAGCGCTCCACCTTTTTGATTCGGCCAGTGGTCAGCGGCTCAACTGATGGCTATGCCGCGTACGTCTTCGCGAGGGATCATTCGGCTTCATGCCGATGACAACGTTGTGGTGGCCGTCGATAATCTGGTGGCGGGCGATTGGGTCTCCAGCATTTTGGTCGGCGGGCGCGTGCCACGAGGGCACAAGGTGGCAACGGTTCCGATTTCAAAAGGCATGCCGATCCGAAAATTCGGCCAGATCATTGGTGTCGCACAAACGGACATTCCAGCCGGTGAGTGGGTTCACGAGCACAATATTGCGTTTGACAGTTTCGAGCGCGATTATGCAATTGCCAGCGAGGCGAGGCCGCTCCAGGCTTCGGTATCCGATGAACTCGCCGAATTTCAAGGTTATCGTCGTTCGAGCGGTAAGTTCGGCACGCGCAACTATCTGGGTATCCTGACGAGCGTAAATTGCTCTGCGACCGTGGCACGGTTGATCGCGCGCGAAGCTGAGCGCTTGGACCTTCTTGCGGAATACCCGCAGGTGGACGGCATCATCCCCCTTGTCCATGGCACCGGCTGTGCCATGGACGACCATGGTGAAGGCTACGAGGTCCTCAAGCGGACGCAATGGGGCTATGCCGCAAATCCCAATATGGGCGGTGTGCTGATGGTCGGGCTCGGCTGCGAAGCCTTTCAGATCGGCCGGTGGAAACAAGCTTACGGGATCGCCGAGAGCGAGACGTTCCGGTCCTTCACCATTCAGGATGCCGGAGGCACGAGGGCTGCAGTCGAATCGGGACTTGCAGCTATCCGGGACATGCTTCCGATCGTCAATGCAGCACGGCGCGAACCCTGTCCAGCGTCGGAGTTAATCCTGGCGCTGCAATGTGGCGGCTCGGACGGCTATTCGGGCATCACGGCAAACCCTGCTTTAGGCGCCGCGGTTGACCTGCTGGTGGGCCATGGCGGCACCGCCATTCTCTCGGAAACGCCCGAAATCTACGGTGCGGAGCACCTGCTAACGCGTCGTGCAGCGAACGTAAAGATTGGCAACGATCTGATAGAACTGATCTGCTGGTGGGAAAACTATACGAAGCGCAATGGCGCGCAATTGAACAACAATCCGTCGCCCGGCAACAAAGCTGGCGGACTGAGCACGATCCTGGAAAAGAGCCTGGGCGCAGTGGCAAAGGGTGGGACTACCACCTTACAGGCAGTTTATCGCTACGCGGAACCGGTCACGGCGAAGGGCTTCGTCTTCATGGATACGCCGGGGTACTATCCGGTCTCGGCGACCGGGCAGGTGGCAGGCGGCGCCAATCTGCTGGCTTTCACAACCGGCCGGGGGTCCGCCTATGGTTGCAAGCCGACTCCCTCGATCAAGCTCGCTAGCAATACGCCCATGTTCGAACGCATGCGCGAGGACATGGACATCAATTGCGGTGACGTCCTCGACGGTGTGTCGATCGAACAGAAGGGCCTCGAGATTTTCCAAAAGATGCTTGCCGTTGCATCGGGCGAGCAAAGCAAGTCGGAACTCAACGGCTATGGGGACGCGGAATTCGTGCCGTGGCAGATCGGCGCGACATTATAGCGCTTTCGTAAGAACAATCTTGGTGACAGCCAAATCGACTGAGGGTCGAGGAACGTTTGCCGGTCAATTGCTTGAACCGTATTAGTTGGCTGCGTCTCCCGGCTTGTGTCGCTGCGTCACGGCGAATGCGTCGATGTGGACGCTCGGCCTTTCGGCCGAGCATGCGAGTTTTCGGCGAGGTATCGGACGCTCAAGTGGGACGTTGAACAATGCGATCACTGGCTTCGTTTCGCAGTAGTCGAGTATCTCGACGACTTTTCGGATACAGCGCGTCGGGCGCCTTTTGATTTTCATCGAAAACCATGAAGATAAGGGACCCGGCGCGTCCATCGCGAAGCGGCGGGACGGTTGCTCCGACCAATGCTGCGACCGTGAAGATTATTCTTACCAACCCGGAGCCGTCCTCACATTTGCTGCGGTTGCACAAAGGCGGCAAACTCACAGCGTATCGGACATCGAAGATTTGTCAGTACATCCTTAGTTGTTGACCATTGGGCAGCCGCCCAGCTCGATCGGACGGAACGCTTCCGCCGCCGGAATTGTCTCGACCAGTTTATAGAAGTCCCAAGGCGCTTTAGATTCGGCCGGCGTCTTCACCTGGAAAAGGTACATGTTATGGACGTGGCGGCCGTCTTGGCGCACCTTTCCTTCGCCAAACAATGGATCCTTCGACGGCAACTCCTTCATCTTTGCGACGACGGCCTGCGCGTCCGAAGAATCCGCAGCTGCGGCTGCTCGCAGATAATGCAGAGTACCGGCATAGACGCCGGCCTGGATCGCCGTCGGCCGCTTGCCCTTCATCTGCGCGGCAAAGCGATCAGCAAATTTCCGGGTGCCGTCATTGGCGTCCCAATAAAAGCCTTCGGTGAGATACAGGCCTTTTGCGATCGAGAGACCGATGGCATTGACGTCGGTCACTTGCATCAGGAGAGCCGCCAATTCCTGTCCGCCGGCCTGCAGGCCGAACTCGGAAGCCTGCTTGACCGAATTGACGGTATCGCCAGCGGCGTTCGCGAGGGCGACGATCTTCGCCTTGCTGGCCTGCGCCTGCAGCAGGAACGACGAGAAGTCGGATGCGTCGGTCGGATGGCGGACGGAGCCCAGAATCCTGCCGCCTTGGCTCTTCACCACCTCGGATGCGTCGCTTTCGAGCGCATGACCGAAGGCGTAGTCGGCCGTGACGAAGAACCAAGTATCCTTCTTGGCGCGTAGCAGAGCCAGCGCCGTGCCGTGCGCCAAGGCCCAGGTGTCGTAGGTCCAATGCACGGTATTAGGCGAACATTTCCCGCCGGTGAGAAGTGACGTGCCGGGGCCCGAGGCGATGAACGCCGTTTTGGTGCCGCGGACCACTTCTTGCACTGCCAGCGCAACGGAGGAGAACGGCACGTCGAGGATGGCATCCACCTTATCGACATCAATCCAGCGGCGCGCCAGCGATGCGCCGATGTCCGCCTTGTTCTGATGGTCGGCCTGCATCAGTTCGATCTTCAGGTCAGGCTTCTCGGCCTTGAAGTCCTCGATCGCGAGTTTTGCCGCGACGACCGAGCCGGGCCCGGCAGAGTCGGCGGCCAGGCCACTGAGATCGGTCAGCACGCCGAGCTTTAGCGTGTTGTTGGCGATCTCGGCCGTCGCCGGACCCGACAGCAGCGCCAATATCGCGGCACCGGCGAGCAGCCCGCGGCTTGATTTGAACATGAAGTCCTCCCTGTTGCTTTTTGCTTTCTTTATATGCGCTTGACGGCGGTCAGGTCCGGATTTTCGCGAGCTCTGCCTGCGCCACGTCGATGCGGACCGTGCCGCTCTCGACTAGCGCGCGCGCTACCACGTCGATCTCGTTGCCGATCGCGCCGGCCATGATTGCTACGTTCTGAGCGTGAAGCGCCATGTGTCCGGATTGCACCCCAACGGTCGCCAGCGCCTTCAGGGCGGAGAAGTTCTGGGCGAGTCCGACGGCGACGATGATTCGCGCCAGCCTCTCGGCTGTCGTGACGCCGAGGATCTTCAGGCAGGCCTGCGCGGTCGGATGGATCTTGGTCGCGCCGCCAATCAGCCCGACCGCCAGCGGCAATTCAATTGACCCGCTGAGATCGCCATCCTTGTTGATTTCGTAGCGGGTCAGACTGGAGTAACGCCCGCTCCGCGCGGCGAAGGCATGAGCGCCGGCCTCGACCGCGCGGGTATCGTTGCCGGTCGCCAGCACGACGGCGCTGATGCCATTCATGATACCCTTGTTGTGGGTGGCGGCGCGATACGGGTCGGCCTCGGCAAAATGATAGGCGCTGAGCATGCCGTCGCGCACCGAAGCACCGCCGATCTGCTCGAGCTTCCAAACCGCATGCGCGCGGGCGAGCCGTCGATCCGCCAGATTCGACAGGATTCGCAGGAACACGCGACCGCCGCTCCAGGCCGCGATCTGCGGTGCAATCTTCTCCGCCATCGTGTTGACGGCGTTGGCGCCCATTGCGTCGCGCGTGTCGACGATCAGATGCGTGATCAGCATGGCGCCGCCAAGCGTATCGAGAACGCGAACCTCGACGTCGCGACAGCCGCCGCCAAGCTTGACCAGCAGTGGATCGCAGTCATCACAAATGGCCTTGATCTCGTCCCGCTTTTCGAGAAGACGCAGGCGGGCCGCGTGCGGATCGGGCACATCGACGGCCTGCACTTGCGCGATCATCAGCGTACCCGAGACCGAGGTCGTGAAGCCGGACTCGTAGGTCTGGCGACCGGCATTGCAGACCGCGGCGACCACGGAGGATTCCTCGGTCGCCATTGGGACGAGGACATCCTCGCCATCGATCTTCATGTTGGTGGCAATGCCGATCGGCACGTTCATTGTGGCGATGACGTTCTCGATCATCCTGTCGGCGAGTTCAGGCGAAAGATTGCCCGTGTTCGCAAGATGCGCCACGGAAGCCGGATCGAGCTCCGCAAAGGAAGCGACCTGGTCGAGGCGTGCATGCGGGGACTTGAGGTGGAATCCGCTGATACGCGATGTGCGATTTGCGCCGTGCCGAGCCGTCATGTCGCCTCCCTGTGGCCCGTCGGGCCTTCCGGCGGAAATTGTACCCAGACAGCGGTACCGACAAGGAACGGTTTGCATAATCTAGGCGTGGCCCGTACCATCCGTTCGATGGGTACAGTTGGGCCAAAATCGCGATCGAACGGCGCGCGATCGCGGGTCGAAACCATTGTCGCGGCCATTGTGGCGCGGCTCGACCGCAACCATCTGCGTCCCGGCGAACGTCTGCCGTCGATCCGCGCCGCGTCCGACACATTCGCGGCCTCAAAGAACACCATCGTCGAGGCCTATGAGCGGCTGGTGGCGACCGGCCGCGTAGAGAGCCGGCCCGGCTCGGGCTTCTATGTCTCATTGCATCGCCCAAAAACCGCCGAGCAGCCGGGCGCGGCGAAAATCGAAACGTTCGATCACGTCTGGCTGCTGCGCGAGCAGCTCGAGAAACGCTACGAGGTGCGCGTCGGCGACGGACGGCCGCCCGCAGCCTGGATGGAGGGCTCCGAGGTCGGGCGCTATCTGCGACCGGTCAGCCGGCCGGGCAAGCGCGTCTTGCCCGAAAGCTATGGCAGCCCCTACGGGCTGTTGCCATTGCGCGAGCGCATTGCCGGCATGCTGGCCGAGCGCTCGATCAACGCCGAGCCGAAGCAAGTTCTGCTGACGCAGGGCGCCAACGACGCGCTCGACATCATTGTCCGCCATTTCATCGCTCCGGGCGATCCGGTGCTGGTCGATAGTCCCGGCTATTATCCGCTGTTCGGGAAGTTGCGGCTGGCGCGCGCAGAGCTTGTCGGCGTACGCCGCAACGCCGACGGTCCGGATCCGGACGATCTCGCCGCCCAGGCAGCGCGCACCGGCGCGCGAGTGTTCTTTACCCAGTCGCTGGCCCACAATCCGACTGGCTGTTCGGTCACGCTGCCGATCGCCTATCGTGTGATGCGGATCGCCGCCGAGCACAACATCCGCGTGGTTGATAGCGATCCCTTTGCGGACGTGATGCCACCGGGCAGTACGCGCCTTGCCGCGCTCGACCAACTCGAGCGCGTGATCTATGTCGGCACGTTCGCGAAGACGTTGTCGGCCAGCCTACGATCGGGCTTCGTCGCTGCCAATGCTGACACGATCGGCGCATTGGTCGACCTGAAGATGATCACGAGGGGCAATTCCTCGGGCTATGTCGAGCAGATCATCTACGATTTGATCACCAGCGGGCGTTATCGCGGCCATCTCAAGCGGCTGATCCGACGCATCGAGACCGCCGCCGGAGAGGCGTTCGACATTCTGGCGCAACTCGGACTGCCAGTTTTTGGCCGGCCGCAGGGCGGCTTCTACATGTGGTGTAGCTTGCCGGGCGACACGGACGACAAGGATTTGTCGCGCCGCGCTGCCGAGCAAAGCATCCTGCTGGCGCCCGGATCGACCTTCATCCCCGATTCGCGGCCGTGGCCCGGCATGCGTGTCAACATCGCCTATGTCGGCGACCCGCGCTTCGCCGATTTTATTGCAAAGATGAATTCTCAATAGGAGAAGTCAAAGCGCAGCAGATCCTGCGCCAAGACGACATTTCCCGCTTCGGAAATATGGTGACAGTCCAGCACTGTCATCGTAATTTCTCGCCAGGCCTTGCGCTGGATGATCTCCGTTCGCTGGGCCGTTGAGGCGCCGCAGCAGATGGTGCCGATGGCCATGCCAGCATCGCAAGTTCGACAACTCGGCGAAGCTCTCCGGACGTGGCGCCGGCCTGCGGCAAGTTCATCATGGCCTGCAACACGCCAAGGAAGTGCCATGACAGACCGGCGATGTCGGACGTGGGGGCCAATTCTCCGCCGGCGATCGCATCGCGCAAGATTCTGCTGAGGATGGCGCGCTGGCCCGAGACACCCTCCCGCGCGATCACTTGGCTCGCGGATGGCAGATCGGTCATTTCCATGCAGGACCGAGCGAGCATGCAGCCGGGGGGGCGCGCCGTCTTGCCGTCTCTGGGCAGAAATTCGTGAAAGAGAGCTTGAAGCTGCTGGCGCTTCGTACCGGCTTGAACCGCATTCATCCGCTTCAGGACGCGTTGGGTGTAGGTCGAAAGAACCTCCTGGAATAGGCCGTCCTTTTCCCGAAACCGCTTGTACATGCTCGAGCGCGACAGACCCATCGCCGCTGTGAGTTGATCGATCGACGATGCTGCGTAGCCGTGGCGCCAGAAGATCTCCATCGCGGAGTTGATCACGGTGTCGTCATCGAATTGGGGCTTTCCGCTCATCGAATTCCCGCTTGACTTCGTGGAACGATCGTTCCAACTATCATGAACTGATCGTTCCAAGATACACGGAGATCCTCAATGTTCAAGTCCTCACGGCTCAACGACAGCCGCCCCCGGATCGCCGTCGCCGGCGCGACAGGGCGCGTTGGATCCGCGCTCCTCGCGAGCCTAGTATCCGAACCCCTCGATCTGGTGGCGTTGACCCGAAATCCGAGCGCCCAACGGGTGCCCTCCGGTGTTTCTCTTGCGATGGTAGACTTCGATGTGCCGTCCAGTCTCGACGACGCCTTGCGCGGTGCCGATCGGCTTTTTCTGGCCCATGGCACGTCGTCTCGTCAGGTTGCAAACGAGATTGCACTGATCGACGCGGCCGTCGCCGCAGGCGTCGGCCAGATCGTGAAATTGTCGGCGATGGGGCCGCCCTCTCGGTTGCACCCGATGGACTGGCACATGCAAATCGAAGCGCATCTTGCGACCCTCGACGTCGGCTACACGGTTTTGCGGCCATCGACCTTCGTCGACATCCTGGCGCGGGCCGGCGCTCAAGTTGCCGATGACTCCTGGGGTGGCGCGGCGGGCGACGGAGTGGTGAACCTGATCGACACCCGCGATGTCGCCGATGCCGCGCGCGTTGCTCTTCTGGACGATGCGCACCCGACTGCTCAGCGCGCCTATCACTTGACCGGGCCACGCGCGGTGAGCATGGCTGAGATCGCCGAAGAAATCTCGAAACTCCTTGGTCGGACGGTCACATATCAGCAGCGGAGCGCCGCGGAGCAACGCGAAAAACTGCTCGCCTCGGGGTTGAATGAATTTGTGGCTGACTTGCTGGTCGGACTGGATCGTCTTTTCCACGATTCGGCGCTGGCTGAAACGACGTCAGCGGTTGAAAATTTGACGGGCCACGCACCGCGGTCTGTCGCGGGCTGGCTGAGCGAAAACATCTCGAAGTTTCAGAAGTAGATCAAAGAGAAGGCGCCAGTTTGGGGGACGGCCCCAAACGATGTTGCAAGTTCTATGACACGAGTGGTGCTCCATGACTAGCAAGCTCGATGTCTTCATTCCGGCGGAGGGCGGCATTTCCCTTCACGGTTGGCCGTTCGCGCTCGATAGGAAGGGGCCTCATCCGGCAAAGACGATGGCCCACGGCTTCGGCGGCTCCATCCACCATGGGCTGGAGCCGTTCGCCGTTGCTTTCGCAGAGGCGGGCTTTGTCGTCCTGCTGCATGATCATCGCGGCTTCGGCCGCAGTGGCGGAGATAAATCCCTTATCAAGGATGGCGTTTATCAGACGGCGCTCGCAAACCCAATATTGAGATCTGGGCGGGGTGGAGACTACGTAGAGGTCACGCAGGACCGGGTGTTTGAAATGGAACGTCCGCCCGGAAGCAGTCATCCAGCGTTTCACGGATCTTAGGTAGAAACTCGAGGTTTTGGGTAAAGACGATTTGGCTTAGCTGCTGTTACTGTTGCATCGCCGGCAACTGCATTGGTTCAAGGCGAAGCACATTTCGCAACCAAGTGCGATCGCGTAGCGCGGCCGACGCCGCAAGGTGGGGTGAGTGACATCAGCCGGCGAGCCGCTTAATGAGTATTGCGCCCTCGATCAGCGCAGCACTATTCAACCTGAACAGTTTACCGACGAGGAGAAGTGATGACAAAAACTGGTTGATTAAGTAGGAAATGCATGTAATCTAGTAGGAAGTAGGGTGGACCGCGATTGCGGGCCTGGCTCTGACCGCGGCGTCATCATGGAAAATTATGAAGCAGACCTGCATCGCTCGGGCGCTGCGCATTCGGGGAGGAAGACGGAATGATGTCTGTGAGCGAAGCCGTGCGGGCGAGGAGATCGACGAGGGCGTTCATTGATAAGCCAGTGAGCGCAGATCTCTTGCGAAGCATATTGGAAACTGCGGCTAGGTCCCCGTCAGGCGGCAATCTGCAGCCATGGAACGTTTACGTGATGGCCGGTCACGACTTGGAGGAACTGAAGAGGAAAACTCGCGAAAGCCTCAAAGGGGCAAGAGAGGGTGGGGAGTTCAAGGTCTATCCTGACCAACTGCCAGACACGTTCAACACTCGTCGCAAGAAAAATGGTGAAGATCTTTACGCGTCGATTGAGGTGCCGCGCGAAGACAAGACAGGACGGCTGCAGCAGTTCGCACGGAATTACGAGTTTTTCGGTGCTCCCGTGGGCCTGATCTTTGCAATCGATCGTTGTTTTGACAAGCCGCAGTGGGTGCACCTCGGAATGTTCATTCAGACCCTGATGCTGCTTGCGGAAGAGGCTGGCCTCGGTACGTGCGCGCAGGAGGCATGGTCCGCTTGGCCGAAAACCGTGTCAGAGCATTTGGGATTGCCGTCAAACCTCGTCGTCTATTGCGGAATGTCCCTGGGCTATGCGGATCTGGCTCACCCTATCAACAAGTTCACGACCGATCGCGTGCCGTTGGAAGAATTCACAACTTTTCGCGGGTTTTGATCCGCCGGGGTGGCATCTGTGGCCGGTGACGCGATTCGACGGGAAAGGGTTCATTCCGATCGAACGAAAGGGCTTGGGAGGCCCCGGCTGCGAGCTGGATGTCGACGTCGATACTTCGCTGATTCGGCGGTCTCCCAGCTCAACCACGAGCTCCCGCGCTGAGTAAGCGGCCGGACTGCGCATAAAAAATACTGTCTACTATCCAATGGGGTCAGCCACATTGCGCGCATCCGCAACCGTGAATACCCTGCTCGCGGTTCGCGACGTCAGCGTCGTGTTCGGCGGCATTGTCGCGCTCAACGGTGTGTCCTTTGACATGCACAAGGGCCAGATCCTTGGCTTGATCGGGCCCAACGGCGCCGGCAAGACCACGCTCTTCAACTGCCTCTCCCGGCTTTACCAGCCGTCGTCCGGCGACATCCTGATGGACGGGGCGAGCATCTTGACGCGGCAGCCGCACCGGATCGCCGAGATCGGCATCGGCCGCACCTTCCAGAACGTGGCGCTGTTTCCGAATTTGTCGGTGATGGACAATGTCCGCGTCGGCACGCACGCCCGCACCTCCAGCGACATCATCAGCGACTCGCTGCGTCTGGCCTGGATTCGACGCAGCGAGAGCAGCGTCAACAAGAAGGTGCACGAGATCCTCGCCTATCTCGACCTCGAGAACGTCGCTCATAGCATCGTGTCCGGCCTGCCGTTCGGCACCCAGAAGCGCGTCGAATTGGCGCGTGCGCTCGCGGCCGACCCGAAGATCCTGTTGCTCGACGAGCCCGCCGGCGGCCTCAACCACGAGGAAGTCCATGTGCTCGGCGACCTCATTCGCCGCATCCGCGACGAGCGTCACATGACCGTGCTGCTGGTCGAGCACCACATGGGCCTCGTGATGTCGATCGCCGACCACGTCGTCGCGCTGAATTTCGGCAAGAAGCTCGCGGAAGGCACGCCCGCCCAGGTGCAGGTGGATCCCGACGTCATCAAGGCCTATCTCGGGAGCAAGGACCAATGACGACGCTGCTCAACGTCAAGGACCTGCGGGCCTATTACGGCCAGGTCCAGGCGCTCCATGGCCTGTCCTTCTCGCTCAACGAGGGATCGCTGACGACGCTGTTAGGGGCCAACGGCGCCGGGAAGACCACGACACTGCGCGCGATCTGCAACATGGTGCGCTCCACCGGCGGCATCGAGTTCGACGGCAAGCCGCTGAACAACCGCTCCACCGAGAACATCGTGCGGTTCGGCATCGCCCATGTACCGCAGGGCCGCGGCACCTTCACCACCATGACGGTGGAGGAGAACCTCCAGCTTGGCGCCATCACCCGCAAGGACAGCGCCGGCATTGTTTCCGACATCGAGCGGATGTACGCGCATTTCCCGGTGCTGAAACAGCGGCACACCCAGCAGGCCGGCACGCTGTCCGGCGGCGAGCAGCAGATGCTCGCGGTCGCCCGCGCGCTGATGCTGCGGCCGCGGCTGATGCTGCTGGACGAGCCGTCCTTCGGCCTGGCGCCACTCGTCGTGCGTGACCTGTTCGGCATCCTCGGCAAGATCAACCGCGAGGACAAGGTGTCGATCCTGGTGGTCGAGCAGAACGCCCAGCTTGCGCTCGAGCTAGCCGACCAGGCCTATGTGATCGAGACCGGACGCATCGTGATGTCGGGCAATGCCAAGGACATCGCGAACAACGAAGAAATCCGCAAATCCTATCTGGGTTACTGAGGAGCCGGCATGATGGAGCTGTTCACCAACCAGGTGCTGGCCGGGATCGCCACAGGCGCGATCTACGCCTGCATGGCGCTCGCCGTGGTCATGATCTACCAGGCGATCGACCATCTCAACTTCGCGCAAGGCGAGATGGCGATGTTCTCGACCTTCATCTCCTGGCAGCTGATGCAATGGGGCATCCCCTATTGGGCTGCCTTCATCCTCACGCTGGCGCTCTCCTTCGTCGGCGGCATCGCGATCGAGCGCATCCTGTTCAAGCCGCTGGCGAAGGCGCCGATCCTGACCAATGTCGCCGGCTTCATCGCGCTGTTCGCGATCATCAACTCCTCGGCCGGCCTGATCTGGGACTTCACCATCAAGCAGTATCCGACCCCGTTCGGCTCCGCGCCGTTCCTGAGCAGCCAGCTGATCTCGACCCACCAGGCCGGCATGATCGGTGTCACCGTGCTGCTGCTGCTCGGCCTCTACTTCTTCTTCCAGTACACCAAGATCGGCCTCGCGATGCGCGCGGCCGCCTCGGTGCCTGAATCGGCCCGGCTGGTCGGCATCAACACGAGCTGGATGATCGCGCTCGGCTGGGGCATGGCGACCGCGATCGGCTCGATCGCCGGCATGCTGATCGCTCCGGTCGTATTCCTCGAACCCAACATGATGGGTGGCGTGCTGATCTACGGCTTCGCCGCGGCCGTGCTCGGCGGGTTGACGAGCCCGTTCGGCGCCGTGGTCGGCGGCTTCCTGGTCGGCATCTTCGAGAACCTGGCCGGCACCTACATCCCCGGCGTCGGCAACGAACTGAAACTTCCGATCGCGCTCGCGCTGATCATCTCCGTCCTGGTCGTCAAACCCGCTGGCCTGTTCGGCCGGCACATCGTCAAGCGAGTTTGATCATGAGCGCTGCAGAAGAAGTCGTTGCAGAGGGCCACCAGGCGGTCGAGGCCGTTCCGAAGCGGGCCATGACGCTCGGTACCGGCACCTCGCTGGTGGTGCTTGCCGCACTGATCATCATGCCTGTCTTCGTCAAGAACTTCATCATCTTCCAGATGACGATGCTCCTGATCTACGGGCTCGCGGTGCTGGCGCTGAACATCCTGACCGGCGGCTCGGGCCAGTTCTCGCTCGGCCAGAGCGCGTTTTACGCCGTCGGCGCCTATACGACCGCGGTGCTGATGGAGCACTTCAACGTCAACTACGCGCTGACCTTGCCGATCGCAGGCGTGGTCTGCTTCGCCTTCGGCTTCCTGTTCGGGCAGCCGGCGCTGCGGCTCTCCGGCGTCTATCTCGCGCTCGCGACCTTCGCACTCGCCACCGCCTTGCCCCAACTGCTGAAGCTCGGTTATTTCGAGGGCTGGACCGGCGGCGTGCAGGGCCTCGTCGTCACCAAGCCGGATGCGCCATTCGGCCTGCCGATGTCGCAGGACCTATGGCTGTATTACTTCTCACTGGCGATCACGATCGGGATTTACGTCGCCTCGGTGAATCTGCTGCGCTCCCGCTCGGGCCGTGCCTTCATGGCTATCCGCGACAACGAGATCGCGGCCTCCGCCATGGGCGTCGACGTCGCGCTGTACAAGACGCTTGCCTTCGGTGTCTCCGCCGGCATCACCGGCATCGCCGGCGGCCTTGGCGCCATCGCGGTGCAGTTTGTGGCGCCTGACGGCTACACCATCACGCTGGCGATCTCGCTGTTCCTCGGCATGGTCGTCGGCGGCGTGGGCTGGCTGCCCGGCTCGATCGTCGGCGCCGCCTTCATCATCTTCGTGCCGAACATCGCCGAGGGCATCTCGAAGGGCATGTCGGGCGCCGTGTTCGGTGTGCTGCTGTTCCTCGTCATCTTCCTCGTGCCGCATGGCGCAAGGGATGTTTCAAGGCTCGTGGAGCGGAGGAGAGCCTGAAAGGCCCAACTGGCGCGGCTATTTTTCTTAGCCCATCATTCCCGTTTTTGAGACAATGGTTCTCGTCGAGGAGAGAGGTCGAACCGATTGCAATCCGGGCGCATCTCCCGGCGTTTGGCCCAAATCGGGGTAGCGCGCCGAGACGCTCGCTTATTGGCGTATATAAAAAGCTGGTTGTTTAAGTAGTAAAAGTATGCGAGTTAGTAGGAAAAGATCGCGGTGAGCGGCACGTCTCCAAACGCAGATCGCAATTAAGCAATCAACTATTAGTGGGGAGGACTTTAGATGTACGCATTGAGGTGCCTTAGCTTCGCTTGCATGTTCGGGCTGCTAGGGAACGCAGCCCTTGCTCAGTCGCCTAGCAAATACGACCCAGGCGCTTCGGACAGCGAAATCAAGATCGGCCAGACCTATCCGTATAGCGGTCCACTCTCATCGGTCGGCGAGCTGGGGCTTACTGAAGCGGCCTACATCGCCATGATCAATGAGCGCGGCGGCATAAACGGAAGGAAAGTGACCTTCATCTCGCTGGACGATAATTACAGCCCCGCGAAAGCCATTGAACAGACGCGCAAGCTTGTTGAGCAGGACGAAGTACTTGCGATATTCAACCCGTTCGGAACTCCGACAGCCACGGCTACTCAAAAATACCTCAACTCCAAGAAGGTCCCGCAGCTATTTGCGGGCACTGGTAGTTCCCGGTTCAACGATCCAGCCTTCCCTTGGAGCAGTTCCGTCATTCCCAGCAATCTTGCGGAAGGGGTCGCCCTCGGTAAATACGTGGCCGAAAAGTTCAAGACTGCAAAAGTCGCGATCCTGTTTCAGAATGATGACTTCGGCAAGGATTACGCGAAAGGATTCAAGGACGCGATTGCGTCATCTCCCGCCATTCAGATCGTGAAGGAGGCGGCTTACGAGGTTACGGAGCCGACGATCGATTCTCAGATCGCTCAACTCGCTGCGACAGAAGCTGATGTCCTGTTGAACGTCACTGCGGGCAGGGCGGCAGTCCAATCGATTCGCACGCTCTCAAACCTGAAATGGAAGCCACTTCACCTTTTGAATGGGAAGTGGGCCAACATCGATGTATTCGAGCCGGTCGGAATGGAAAAGGCAGCCGGCATTATCTCGTATCAATACATCCAATCCGCGTCCGACCCCACCTGGGAGACGGAACCGGCTGCGCTCGAATACAAGGAGTTCATGAAGAAGTATCGTCCCGGCGCAAATCTGTATTCGGTGATCAATGTGCAAGGTTACCTATACGGTCGACTTCTCGTTCATATCCTGCGCGAAGCTGGCAACAACCTCACTCGGGAGAATATCAATTCTATCTCCATGAAGCTCCATAATGTGGACCTGGGCGGTCTGCTGCTTCCGGGCGTGAAGATAAACACCTCCGCTACACAAAGGCATCTCATCTCAAACCAGATACTCACGCAATTCGATGGGAAAAGATTCGTTCCGATCGAATGAACCGCCGAGCGCCGGATGCTCCGGGTCCGAGCCGGGCGTCCGCGCCAACTTTATACCTTTCGGCCGCCTCCCGGCCGGACCAAGGGCTCGCGCCGGCGAGTCCTTCAACTAAGCCCGGTATAAGTGAATACCGGGCTCTTTTTCCCTTAGCATCTTAGTCGACATGCGATGGATGTAGATCATGACCCCAGCCCTCGAAACAAAATACGTATTCACCATCACGGCACATGTCGGCGAGGTAACCTCGGCCGGCGACATCGGTACAGGCGTCCGACGGATCGTTCCAATATTGGGCGGCGAGGTGAGGGGCGATATCAACGGCAAGTTCTGCGCTGCCGGCGCGGATTTCCAGATCATACGGCCCAACGGATTGATGGAGATCGAAGCCAGATATGCTTTTGAGACGGACGACGGTGCCGTTGTCTATGTCGAAAATAGAGGCTTCCGCTTCGGTCCCGCCGAATTGTTGCAAAAGCTGAGCCGCGGTGAGCCCGTCGATCCCAAGCTGGTATATTGCCGTACCGCGCCGAAATTTGAGACCGGTCATGAAAAGTATCGCTGGCTGATGCAGCACATCTTCATTGCCTCCGTCGCCCGCCTCGGCGACCGCGCGGTGATTGACGTGCACCAGGTGCTGTGAGGCTTTCAGAGCACCGCCTGTGAACAGCGGTCATCAACCCCGCCTTCATCTCGAACGCATACCTACTTGGTGGTCGCCTCTCATCGGAGGCTTTGGCCGACGCTCTCAATCGAGGCTTCGATCTGTTTTCAATCAGGGGTGCTCAGAACCTCTCTCGCGATTACGGTGGCCACGAACTCGTTGTACCGTCGCTCAAAAATGCTTTACAACCATCGACGGGCCTTCGGGGCACGAGAGGAAGCGGTTGTGGGATTTAGCAGCAAGAAACAGAAGGTGCATTCGTCCGCTGTCAGGCCCAACAAGAAACCAAAACGGGCCCTAGGGAAGCGTGGAGCGGAGCCCGATGCCGCAATCCTCAGCTCTCGCGACAGTTTGCTGCAGACGGCAGTCGAGCTGTTTGCCAAAAAGGGCTTCGATGGCGTGTCGACCGGAGATATCGCGGCCGCCGCAGGGTTCTCTCAGGCCATCATACACTATCATTTCGGGTCGAAAGATCAGTTGTGGAAGGATGCCATGACTCATCTCATGCACGACCTTGACAAGCGATTTCCATTAGATCTTCAGGAACTGCGTGATCTAAATCCCGTAGATCAACTCCGTGTCATTGTGCGGAGGTTCATCGCCATGTCGGCGTCGAGGACCGAGCTTGCGAGCATTTTGGTGCTGGAGTCGATCGCAGATAGCGAGAGGCTGGAGTGGCTTGTGCGCAGGCATTTTCAAAAAAGAATAGACGCGCTTGAGAACATCGTGAAGGCGGCGATAGCCACGGGGGTCGCGAAGGACTTGCCTCCCTTCCTGGTTACTCACGGTATCCTTCTTTCGTCCTCGTTCATCTTCTGCCTGGCTCCGCTGATAAGGCTTGCGCACGGAGTGGACATGAAGGACCGGAAGGCTGCTGGCGCGATCCCGGACGCTCTGCTCGACTTTTTCCTCGGCGGCCTGTTGCGGCAATAATCACTTTACCCCATGCGTGGATGTTGACGACCCGTACTGGTTGATCTAATAGGAATATTATGTGAATACATAGGAAATTCGGGAGAGGCGCCGCATGAGCGAGATCGATCTCGTTGACAAAGTTCTGCTGGTGACCGGCGGAGGGCGCGGCATAGGCCGAGAAATTGCGCTCTTCGCGGCAAAAGAAGGCGCTCGGGTCGTGGTCAACGATTTGGGGAGCGCACCCAGCGGCTCCGGCAGTGACGCCTCCGTCGCCGAGGAGGTCGTTGCCGAAATCAAACGGGCCGGGGGAGCGGCCGTGGCGAGCACCGACAGCATCGCTACCGAAGCTTCGGCCAAGCAAATCATTGCGACTGCGCTCGATAACTACGGACGCATCGACGCGGTCGTCAACAATGCCGGAATGCTGCGTGACCGCATGTTCTACAACATGACGGAGGCGGAGTGGGCCTCGGTAATTCAGGTCCATCTTTTCGGCTACTTCTACGTTTCGAGAGCGGCCGCGCCGCACTTCAAGGCGCAGGCTTCCGGATCGTACATCCACTTCACGTCTCCTGCGGGATTGATCGGGGCGGTCGGACAGGCGAACTACGCCGCCGCAAAGATGGGCATCGTGGGAATGTCGACCGGAATTGCGTTCGACATGGCCAAATACAATGTCAGATCAAACTGTATCGCTCCTTCGGCATGGAGCCGACTGCTCGCGAGTGTCCCGATCCGGTCCAAGGAGGAAGAAGAGCGGGCGGCCATGTTCCAGAAGAAGATGGGGCCGGAAAAGATCGCTCCACTCTGTGCCTTTCTGGCGAGCGACGCTGCCAAGTCCGTGAGCGGTCAGGTCTTTAAGGTGCGCGGCAACGAGATATTTCTGATGAGTCAGCCCCGACCTATTCGATCGGTTCATCGGGACGGCGGGTGGGGCATGCAAAGTCTTGCCGACATCATGTTGCCCGCACTTTCACCGTCTTTCTTTCCGCTGACGTCGCACTTGGACGTGTTCAGCTGGGATCCAATCTGAGGCTTCGATATGGTCCTCGACTACAATCGCCTTATGAGCTGGCCCTTCAGGGACGTCGTTCGCTATTACGACGACAAGGATACTATGTTTTACGCGCTCAGCGTGGGGCTCGGTGCGGATCCGGTCGATCCGCGTCAACTCAAGTTCGTCTACGAGAAGGGCCTTCAGGCATTTCCGACAATGCCCATCATCCTAGGTATGACGGACACGGGATTTCTGACCGATCCCTCCATCGGCATCGACCTGCCCAAAATGCTGCATGGCGAATCGAGCCTTGCGATTCATGCTCCTCTTTCGCCCGTGGGCGGAATTATCAGCCGTATGCGCATCTTGGACATCGTCGACAAGGGGGCAGCCAAGGGAGCGCTGCTCTACTTCGAGCGTGCCATCCGGGACGCAGAGAGCAATTATCCGTTAGCCACAGAGCGGGGCTGTTTCGTGCTACGGGGTAACGGCGGCTTTTCTGATGATGTTAGAAAGACGCCGTCCCCTCGTGCCGTTCCAGATCGCGCTCCCGACCACGTCTGTGCGCTGTCGACTTTGCCACAGGGCGCGCTGCTGTACCGGCTGACGGGAGATCGCAATCCGTTGCATGCCGATCCAAGTGTCGCAAAGGGCGCCGGATTTGAGCGCCCGATCTTGCACGGCTCATGTGCCTACGGCATTGCGGGGCATGCCGTGCTGAAAGTGTTGTGCGATTATGAACCTCAGCGTCTTCAACGGATGGATGTTCGCTTCACGGCGCCCGTGTTGCCCGGAGAAACCATCCAAACGGAAATCTGGCAAGAGCATCAGGGCTCGGCCCTTTTCCGCTGCAAGGTGATCGAGCGCAACAGGGTGGTACTCGATAACGGGTTTGTCGAGTACGCGGCCACGAATGCCGCCTCCGATTCACGCGGCTCAGCCAGTCACTAGGGAACATCTATGGACAAGGGAAAACGCTACGTTCCGGTCGCGACGCCCGAGACAAAGCACTTCTGGGACGGTACCCGCGAGGGTTGTCTCGTGCTTCAACAGTGCCGGCAATGCGAGCATACCTATTTTCCGCCGCGACCATTTTGCTGCGAATGCGGTAGCCGCGACGTCGCTCCAAGGGAGTGCAGCGGGCGCGCTCGCCTGTACAGCTACGTGATTAGCCATCGCGCCGCGCCGGGCTTTGAAGCGCCTTATTCGATTGCGGTCGTCGAACTGGAAGAGGGGCCTCGGCTAATGACGAACATCGTCAATGTTCCGCAGACGCCAGAGGCGCTCGTGTTGGACATGCCCTTGCGCGTGACGTTCAAGGAGCTCTCCACCGAGATAACGCTCCCGCTATTCGAACCCCAAGGAGCAGCATCTTGAGCAAGGCGCAAGCGGCTATCGTCGGAGCGGCGGAAACCACAAGGATCGGCGTCGTGCCGGACATGTCGCAGTTGCAGCTTCACGCTGACGCAGCGCTTAATGCGCTCGCGGACGCCGGAATCTCCGCCGGAAAAATCGATGGCCTGGCCACGGCAGGCGAAGATCCTGTCCTGTTGGCGCACTATCTTGGCATCAAGCCGAGCTGGATCGACGGTACGGCCGTCGGTGGATGCTCGTTCATGATGCACGTGCGTCATGCCGTCGCCGCGATCCGTCAGGGCCTGTGCAGCACCGTGCTCATCACTCACGGGGAGAGCGGAAAATCGAGGGTACCAGCCCCCTTCTTTCCTTGGCCCCCCCAACCCATGAGTCTGGTCGGTCAATTCGAGGC
The DNA here is from genome assembly GCF_023073075.1 of Bradyrhizobium sp. 61. Lineage (NCBI taxonomy): Bacteria > Pseudomonadati > Pseudomonadota > Alphaproteobacteria > Hyphomicrobiales > Nitrobacteraceae > Bradyrhizobium > Bradyrhizobium sp. 61. The sequence goes on from NZ_JADPIU010000111.1 coordinate 111,081, forward strand.
GCCGTTCGGAGTTGTGGGCGCTCCCACCATGTTCACCATACCTGTCCTGAGATACCTTAAGACCTACGGGATATCCCTGGAGAAATTGGCCATGGTGCCCGTCATCCAGCGGAAGTGGGCAGCGCTAAATCCGAAGGCCACTTTCAAAGACCCGATCACCGTCGACGACGTGCTCGCCTCTCGCATGGTTGCTTATCCTTTCACGCTGCTGATGTGCTGCCCGCAGACTGACGGAGGCGGGGCGTTGATCATCACTGCGCCGGAGCGCGCCACCGAATTCTCCAGCAGCCCGGTCTACGTGTTGGGGGCGGGCGAAGCGAGCGAGACGACGATGATCAGTCAGATGGAAGACTTTACGTCCTCGGCGGCCTTCAGAAGATCGGGCGCGGCGGCCTTCAAAGACGCCGGTATTAGCCACGACGACGTCGATCACCTGATGATTTACGACGCCTTCGCTCATCTGCCGCTCTATGGATTGGAGGATCTGGGCTTCTGCGGACGCGGTGAAGCGGCGGACATGATTGCGGAGGGCCATACGGCACCCGGCGGCTCCCTGCCCGTAAACACGAATGGGGGCGGACTAAGCTACATGCATTCGGGCATGTACGGCATGTACGCGTTGCAGGAAAGTGTTCGCCAAGTTCGAGGAATTGCGCCTGCTCAGGTCCCAAACGCAAAGATCTCGGTGGCCCATGGTGTCGGCGGAATGTTCAGCGTAAGCAGCACGATCGTGCTCGGCAACGTCGTTCCCTAAGTGCGTTTCGCGGATCGTTGCGGAGCATGAGAAGATGGGACCGTTGAGCGGAATCCGCGTTGTTGAGATTGCTGGAATTGGCCCGGCGCCAATGTGCACGATGTTGTTAGCCGACCTCGGTGCATCCGTACTTCGCATCGAGCGGGATGGAAGCCCCGATCTTGTCGATGATCTTCCTCGCGGCTGCAACATAATTCTACGCGGGCGCCCATCGCTGCAACTCGATCTTAAGAACAGCGATGCTCGTGATTTCGTGCTCAGCGTAGTGAGCAAAGCCGATGTGCTGATTGAAGGTTTCCGTCCCGGAGTCGCTGAGCGGCTCGGAATCGGACCGGAGCCCGCCATGGCGGTCAATCCGAAGCTGGTTTACGGCCGCATGACTGGTTGGGGACAAGACGGTCCGCTGGCCATGCGAGCCGGGCATGACATCACATACCTGGCATTGAGCGGCGCATTGAATGCGATAGGCCGCAAGGGTCAGCCCCCGACCGTTCCGCTCAATCTGGTAAGCGACTTTGCTGGCGGCGCGCTGTATCTGGCGTTGGGAATCTTGTCAGCCTTGGTGGAGCGTCAGCATTCAGGTCTAGGGCAGGTGGTCGATGCGGCGATGATTGACGGCACTGCGTCGCTGATGGCTGCCATCTATGGCATGGCGGCGGCGGGCAACCTGACGTCCGAGCGTGGAACCAATTTGCTTGATTCTGGAGCCTACTTTTACGATGTGTATGAATGCGCAGACGGTAAATGGTTGGCAATTGGAGCGCTCGAACAGCGCTTTCACGACGAATTGCTGCGACAGATTGGCATTGATCCAGGCTCGGCCGGTTCACGAGCGAACCGGGAGAACTGGCCGCGCATGCGGGAGCTGCTGAAGGAGCGATTTCGTACGCGAACGCGCGACGAATGGCAGGCGCAACTCGAGCCTCTTGATGTTTGCGCCGCGCCGGTGCTGTCGATGTCGGAAGCCTCGACACATCCGCACCTGCGTCATCGCCGGACTTTCGTTGACATCGAGGGCGTTGTGCAACCTGCCGCGGCGCCTCGCTTTAGCCGCACGCCAGCGAATGATCCGCGTCCGGTCCCGGAACTAGGTGTGGGCGTCGATGATCTGCTGCGTGAATGGGAGATCGACCCCAAGGGACGGCCGCGCCAACGTGCAGTGCCTTCATAAGCCCTTAAGCAATGCGGTTACGTAGGAATCGAATTGCGCTCAAGTTGTACGCAATGCCTTTGGGTAGGCGCTGGAGCCGCCGAAAGTGTGCAGGCAGGGCTCATAGATGTCTGCCGCCGTCTACGACGATGCGCGAGCCCGTGCTGGCCCTAAGGTGAGCGATGCAGGCAAAAATCGCCGAAGCGACATCGTCGGGTTCGATGACGCGCTTCAGAGGCGTCGCCTTGGCGCCGGCCTCGAGTGCCGCGCGGTCCCGGCCAGGCACGAAATCAGTGGCCACGGCGCCCGGGGATACGGTCAGCAGCCGAACTTCCGGTCCGAGTGCACGCGCGAGTGACGCGGTCATATTGTCGAGGGCGGCCTTGGAAGCGCAGTAGGCGACGTTGCTGCCCGAAGCCGTGAAGCCGGAGATCGAGGACACGTTGACCACGACGGCATCGCCTGAGGCGCGCAGCACCGGGAGCAGCGCGCGGATCGCGGAATACGGCCCACGAACGTTCGCGATGAGAATCTCCTCGAACAACGCGTCCGTGAGAGTGACTAGATCAGCATGATTGATGGCGCGAGTGAAGCCGGCAGAATTAACAAGGATGTCGAGCTTTCCGTGCCTCGAGGCGATGTGCGCCGATAGCGCTACGAAGCTCTCGGGATCGTTCAGCGACAACCTTGCGACTTCGTGCGATCCGCGGGGCAGGCTGCCAACGAGAGCGTCGGCGCGCTCCTTGCTGTGATGATAACCGATGATGACGTCTGCGCCGGCGTCGGCGAGGCGTTGGACGGTCGCGGCGCCGATCCCGCTACTACCCCCCGTGATGACTGCGAGGCGGCCGGCCAGGAGGTCGTTTTCACTCATCGGATGCTTCCCGTTGTTTGCATTGATCTCTATCAAAGCAATTCGCGAAGCTCTGTCACCCGAACACGGGACAACCCACGTTCGAAAATGCCGGCATCATCGGGTGCCGAGTCAGTTGAGAACGAGACGCATTAACTGGTTCTGCGACGAGATGTTGAGCCTGGCGTAAGCCCGCTTCTTGTAGGTCAGGACGGTGTTCAGCCCAACACCGAGTTCGAGCGCTATCCCCTCCGATGTGACGCCGCGAATAATGGCGGCACAAACGTCGGCCTCGCGTGAAGTCAGGGTGGGAGCGACCGCCGTGAGACGTTCGCGATAGTATGCGTGCGAATTTGGGCGGCTCGCCGCTTGCATATCGGCATGACGACGCACCAGCGCTAGCATCAAGGGAGCCTTGTCTCCGATGCTATGTATTTCGTCCTCAGTGAAGTCATTGCCTTTGGGCCGGTAGAGGTTGATGCGAAGCGTGCGGCCGTCTCGGGTGTCTGACAGACTAATGCGATCGTCCAGTTTCACTGCGGTGTAGCAATGATGTCGGTATTCCGAATGGATCACCTCGGACGCGCTCGTTTTCAGGATCCAGCTTCCCTGATATCCCGCCTCGCGCAATTGGCGGTTGGCCAGGTCGTATAGGTAGTATTCGCGACAGTACCGTACGGCGACGTCCTGCGACACCTTTGCGGGCCCCGCGTTTTCAGCAAAAATTGTCCGCGGCTTCATGTCTGAATCAAAGACGAAGGCCGCCATGTGCTCAGGCATCACCCAAGCGGAGGCTGCTCGGAAGAGCGAAGCTGGAAAAGCTGGCGTGCCGAGTTCCTCAATAAGGCTCGTCATAGCCGGAATGTCACCGGTGCCGGCCGCCGGTCGGATGAGGCGATGGGCTCGCATACAAGCTCCTTGTTTTCCTCGACCTTGCGATGTTGTTTGCGCCGTTATAGAGGTATGCGATCTTGTATGCAATATTGCTCACCAAAACGAGGCGCGACCCGCTTATGTATGCTCTCGAGCCTTCCCCACGCCTGACCAGCGTGTTCGAGACCCTGCGCCGTGAGATCGTCGCCGGAGAGCTCCGCCCGAACTCACCTCTCATCGAGCTCGATTTGGCCCAGCGTTTTGAGGTGAGCCGGACACCAGTGCGCGAGAGCCTGCAGCGGCTCGCCACCGCCGGACTGGTTGTCCCTCGCAAACGCGGTTGGGCGGTTCGCGAGTTCACGACGGAGGAGATCCGACAAAATGCGGAAGTTCGGATGGCTCTCGAAGGTTACGCGGCCGGTCTCGCCGCGACCCGCGCGTCGGCAGCACAGATTGCGGAGCTAAAGGCCATCCACGACCGGAGGCTCGCGCTTCACTCCAGCGATGAGGAGATGCGGGTAAGGACCAATCGCGAATTTCACGACGCGATTATGGCCGCCTCAGGAAACGGAAGGTTGACGAACGCAATCTATCACTCGGGCCAGTTCTATTTCAACGCGCCGATCGCACGGGCGGCGACGGGTGATGAATTGGCGCTGGGCAATGCGGATCATCAGCTCATCTTATCGGCGATCTCTCAACGCGACGGCGAAGCTGCGGAACGAGCGATGCGGGCTCACATCAAGCGAACGTTCGCCGTCTTCTGGCGGCTGACCGGCAAGGATGTCGCCGGTCCTCCAGATGTTGCGTGACGGAGATCCCTCGGTCTCGTCGGGGCGATTCAGGTTCATCTGAAAAGTGTGTCGCGCACGCCACGCTCTTGAGGCGTACAGGTAGCTCGGAGCCGGCGAATGAGTGTATCGTCGATGGTCGCGATCAGGCCGGAAGCAGCTCGGCGAGCAGCGTTCTGCTGACGACGCGCATAAGTCTATCTCGCGGCCCAACTGCCTCAACAGCGGCTGGCGCAACCAAGCGACGTCCCGTTTCTGTGCTACAGCTTGGCTCAACCTCCCAAATTGATCAATCGCTTTTCCCGATAAATCTATCGGCTGCCCTGATCGTTTCCTGTCTGTGTAGTCCCTTAATAGGGTAAAGGGTGTTAGCGTCCAAAATTTGGAATTGAGGAAGATGATGGCGAAGCTGACGCCGCCGCGGGCACGTGCCGGCCGCAAAACGGACCGTCAAGATCCTCGGGAGAAGTTGCTTAAGGCAGCCATCGAGCTGTTCTCCAGGCATGGATACGAGCCGGTATCCACGGGGCAGATCGCGGCGGCTGCAGGCCTTACGCAATCAATGGTTCACTACCACTTCGGCAAAAAGTCCAAGATATGGAAGGCCGCCATTGAGCGCCTCATGTATGAGCGCGGCCTCGTTTTCCCCATCGGCCGCCTTGATCTTCAGGATCTCGATCCGCTTTCGCGTCTAAAGGTCATGATCAGGAAATTCCTCGCAGCTAATGCAGCAGATCCCAATCTCAATCGCATTCTGATGCACGAGGGCATGGTACGCAGCGCCCGGATGCGCTGGCTGGCTCGTCGATATATGATCGCCGGTTACAGACTTTTTGACCAGGCGATCGAAGAAGCGGTCGAGGCGGGAGTGATACGCTCGCTCCCGATAATGAACGTAACGAACATCATCGTTTCCGCTTGTACCATGACCTCTAGCCTGAGCGTCTTGATGGATGAGGTTTACGAGGTCGACATAACACGTGAAGAGTATCTCTCGTCATTCAGTGACTCGCTCGTAGAGGTGCTCTTTAAAGGTCTCGAAGCGAAACGGCCGGAACTTGAAGATAGACGCCGCTGACCACGGCTTCAGTGAACTCGACCCGAGCACTGGCTGACCTGTTATCTCCCGTTCAGAACCCATTTGAGAAGTGTATGGTTCGAAGCTTTCCAGCTTGACGGTTTGACCGTTCTAATACGCGGCCTGCGGCGATCTCCGCATCGACTTGCTTGAACCCTATACCGGTCGCCCTGAACGTCGTTTTCCGCAAACTGTCGAGGCCAGTGCGGCTCAATGGTGCCCGCGGGGTGCGCCGGAAATACTATTAGGTCAAACCAATATACAAATAGGTCTATTGACAAATGATAGGGCGCGGCTATTTTCCCCCTTGTTGAGGCTGGCAGAAAGATCGAGCCCAAGTTTTCGCGTCTGAAGCCAGGGAAAAGCAAACAAGGAACGGCAAATGTTCAAAGGTCGGAACGCGAAATATTGGAATGAATTCAAAGTCGGCGAAGTAATCGAAACCGCTGGTCGGACCATTGAGAGCGGCGACGTCAACTTGTTCGCGGGACTGTCCGGCGACTTCAATCCCGCCCACATCAACGAAGTACACGCCAAGAAGACGCAGTTTGGCACGCGCATCGCGCACGGGCTTCTCACGCTTGCAGTTACCTCTGGCCAGATGAATGGCACAGGTCTGTTCGAGGGAACAACGATCGGCTTTCTCGGCATGGACAAGGTTCGTTTCTCCAATCCAGTAAGATTTGGAGACACCGTGTTGACCACGGCCAAGATCACCGAAGTGCGGCCAAGTGCCAAGAAAAACGATCGGGGTGTGGTTTCCATGACCATCACGGTCCAAAACCAAAAGGGCGAAACAGTGCTGACTTATGACCAGGCGCTGCTCATGTCTGGTGCGGTCTAGGCTAGTACTGTCCGTAACGGCCGCGGTGCTAGGATGATCAGGCAAAGATCGGCCGGCGTCCTCCGGCCGCTGCCGACACAAGATCGACAGCTGATTTCCATCATGCCGGTGAAAACAATGTCCCAGCCCGAAAAGAAAGCTGCGTTCGACACCTCGGTGAAAGCCTTGGCCGCTATCGCCGAGTCTCACCCCAACAAGGACGCCTTCGCGTTTCCCGCCGAAGCAATCTCTTTCCGGGATTTGAACGACAAATCCACTGCCTTAGCCAAGGCGCTGCTGGATCTCGGCTTCAAGCCTAAAGAAAATATCGCGCTACTTGCCCAGAATTCGATCCATTGGCTGATTGTTCAGTTGGCGGTCGCCAAAGCTGGAATGGTGCTGGTCCCACTGAATACCTATTACAAGGTCGAAGATCTGACTTACGCCTTGTCGCATTCGCAGGCTCGCGCGATCTTTTTCACCCCCGCCTTCAGGACGAACAAATATCTCGAATTGGTTCGAGAATCGACCAAGCAAAGCAAGAACAATCCGACCAAAGTCATCATTGGCGGACGCGCCGAGCAATGTCTGTCCATTGACGATCTGATCGCACAGGGGGCTACCTCAAGTGCGGCTCTTCCACCTGTAGAAGGCACTGACAACGCCGCGATCATATACACCTCAGGTACCACAGGCTTCCCGAAGGGAGCGATGCTGATGCATGAGGGCGTTATGGCTAATGGCCGGAGCATTTTTTCGAGGCTGAAAATTGGCTTTGATGACCGTGTAACTTCCATTGTTCCGATGTTCCATGCGGCATCCTTCTGCGTCGGCATCTCTGGATGCCTAACGGTTGGTGCGACATTCCTTGGGATCGAAGCGTTCGACCCTGTTGAAATGTTCGAGATCATCCAACGTCATCGAGCCACCGTTCACATCGCTGTTCCTACTTCATTGCGGATGATGCTTGAGCACCCGCGCCGGAGAGAGTTCGATCTATCGTCGCTCAGAGTTGGCACTTGCGGAGGAGCGGATGTCGAGCCTGACATGCTGCGCCGATGCGAAGCCGAATTCCCGATTCCATCCATGGTTCAGGGATATGGGCTGACCGAGTCCTCGGGGCTCGCCTGTTGTCCTGAGGTCGACGATCCGAGCCGTTCCGAAGCCGCAGGTCTGCCCTTGCCGGGATACAGCATTCGGGTCGCAGACCCGGAGAACGGTGCAATCCTGGGACATGACGCGATAGGGGAAGTCCAGGTCAAGAGTCATCTGATCATGCGCGGCTACTTCGCAAACGACGAGGAAACGCGAAAGGCAATTGACGCAGACGGGTGGCTAAAAACCGGCGATCTTGGGCAAATCCGCCTCGACGGAAAGTTGGTGCTCGCCGGTGGACGCTTGAAGGATATGATCATTCGTGGAGGCGAAAACATCTACCCCGCGGAAGTCGAGCGAATTCTCTTTTCACATCCGGCAGTAACCGAAGTTGCAGTGTTCGGAATCAAGGACGAACACTTCGGCGAAATAGTCGCTGCCGCGGTTAGGTGCGGAAACGTCACTGCAGCCGAGCTTTCCGATCACTGTGCGAGTCGAATCGCGAAATACAAAATGCCAACCAGATACTTCCGAACCGACGCTTTTCCGCTCACGCCAAGCGGAAAAATCCGAAAGGTCGCGTTGAAAGAAATGGCGGCCGACGGGAAGCTCGAAGCCCTGGTTTGATGTCCAGTTGGACCGCTCCGCAACAAGCGTCCGCGGTGCACCACTTAAGAACTGCCTGATTTGGCGGCGTTGGGCTTCGGCATTCGAAGCCCCCTAGGGCAGGCCACTGCAAGAACGCGACGGAAGAACCAGCCAGCATAAAAAGGTTACACGGGAGGTCGAGAAATGCCTGAAAGGAAAAGCGCGAAGCCTTTGGATGTGATCGTCATTGGCGCCGGCTTCGCCGGCTTGTACGCGCTGCATAGACTCCGGAAAGATGGATATTCCGTCCGCGTTCTAGAGGCCGGCAAATCGATTGGGGGCACCTGGTATTGGAACCGGTATCCCGGCGCGCGCTGCGACATCGAAAGCATGCAATATTCATACTCCTTCTCGGACGAAATTCAGCGCGAATGGAAGTGGTCGCAGCTGTATGCGCCTCAACCGGAGATTCTAAGCTATATTAACTTCGTTGCCGACAAACTTGACCTTCGACGCGATATTCAACTCGAAACCCGCGTGGTCGCTGCCACTTTCGACGAACAGTCCCGGACATGGAAAGTCCGCACCGAAGCGGGTGAGGCGTTCGAGGCTCCATTTTGCGTGATGGCGACCGGCTGTTTGTCGGTTCCGATCGTTCCCACGTTTCCTGGAAAGGAAAAGTTCGAGGGCGAGGTCTACCGCACGTCGGATTGGCCCCACGAGGGCATTCAACTCAAAGGCAAACGGGTAGGGCTCATTGGAACGGGCTCGTCAGGGATACAGGTGACGCCGGTGTTGGCCGAGCAAGCAGAGCATCTTTATGTGTTTCAGCGCACGCCGAACTACTCCATCCCTGCACTGAATCGTCCAATGGACGAGGAGTACGAGCAGGCGTGGAAGCAAAACTATCCTGAGCGGCGGAAAGCAGCTTTGGCCACTCGCATTAACGCGCTGAGCGACTTTGGTACCGTCCCGGGCAGTTCGGTCAGTTACGAGGAGCGTGAACGCGAGTTCGAGCGCCGCTGGACCAAAGTCGGCGGATTCGGATTCGTGCATGGTTACACCGACATAATGACCGACCCGATCGTGAATGCTCACGCCTCCGAATTCGTCAAGAAAAAGATCGCGGCATTGGTTCCTGATCCAGAAGTGGCGAAAAAACTCATGCCAAGCGACTACGGTATCGGAGGCAAGCGCATCTGCGTCGACACCGCATATTTCGAGACGTTCAATCGAAATAACGTCACATTGATCGACGTCAAGAGCGATCCGATTAGATCCTTCAAGCCGAACGGCCTGTCTACGCAATCTCGATCGTTCGAGCTAGATACGGTCATTCTCGCAATCGGATTTGATGCGATTACTGGCGCATTGCTCAAGATCGATATCACCGGTCGCGACGGTTTGAAGCTGCGAGACCGCTGGGCCGAGGGGCCGAAAAATTATATCGGAATGGCAGTCTCAGGGTTTCCAAATATGTTTATGGTTACAGGGCCCGGAAGTCCGTCGGTCTTTACGAACATGGTTGCGTCAATCGAACAGCATGTCGATTGGATCGCCGACTGCATTGCGCATCTCAAGCGCAAGGGTGTGTCGTCCATTGAGGCGCTGCCCGAGGCGGAAGAGAAATGGGTGTCACACGTCAATGACGTGGCAAACGCCACTCTCATGCCGAGGGGCAACTCCTGGTATGTGGGCGCGAACATACCTGGGAAACCGCGAGTGTTTATGCCTTATCTTGCGGGAGCGCACGTCTATAAGAAAGTTATCGAGGATGTGGCCAGCAAAGACTATGAGGGATTTGGGTTGGCATGAACCAACGGGGCATCCACTTAATTAGTTGGGAACGTATTGCTTCATTCGCGTGCCACGCGGTGAATGTGCTCCGGGGCCGTCCGATTCGGAGATGACTTATCTTGCGGATCTGCTGCTTCGTGATCGCGCACAGGAAGTGATTGCATGGCTCGATGCGAAATCGGCGGCCGACGGACGATTAGTCCTATGAAGGATCGAGGAAAGCCGAAACCGCCGCTGCCAAAATCAGTGGACACTCATCCATCGGATAGTGACCCGATTCCGGCAAAACGGTCAGCCGTGCATTTGAAAGTCGCCGGAGCCATGTTTCTCGAATGAATTGCTCAGGAACACCAAGATCGTGCCCGCCGGCCACGACGAGCGTTTCGTTAGCAAGCTCAGCCGCTTCGCGATCGAAATCGTCCAGCGCCCAGGATTCGAAGTATTCCGCAAAAGCGCGCGCAGAACAGATCTTCATGGAGAGGGTTGCAACGCTTTTCGACCAGTAAGAGGGCAGGCGCCCCCCTGTCGATGTATCAATGATCGCTTGCCGCGCGTCGAACTGCGCGGCAGCAGAGCGAAAGAACCGAAATGTGTCCTGGTCAAGCGGTGCTTTGCCAGCCCACACCGGTGTGATGGCGCAGATGCGTTGCACGCGTTCCGCTGCAAGTGTCGCGGTGCGAAGCGCTGCCTTACCCCCCATCGAATGACCGACGACCGAAAACTGTGCCCAGCCCAGACTGTCACAGATAGCGATCGCGTCTGTAGCGACGGTTGCCATGTTGAAAGGACCTACAGAGCCCTTAGCGCTGCCGTACCCTCTAAAATCCATGATTGCAAAAGTGAAGCGATCCGGATCAATCCCGTGAAGCATGGGCTTGAAGCATTGGGCGCCCCCGAACCATCCATGCAGAAGCACCGCGCGATGAGGTCCGCCGCCGTAGGTGATATAGCTCACGTTCGGTCTTCCTTCCAAATCAGCGTGCAACGCTTATGGTCGGTCTGACGTAGGGCGAAGCCCGCGGCACGTCGGAGCGCTTTCACTTCAGTCAATAGCAACCAACGCGATAGCTTGACCCGATACAAGATCAAAAATAGCCTAAACGATTAGGGACGTCACAGTCCTTACCAGGACAGCATAACAACTTGACCGACAGGGAGGTTCGTCATGAGTTGGAAGGACTCAAGTCGCGTCCTGCGTATGCAGGGCTTGCTGCCGAATGTCATGTCATCTGTCTTTGTCGAGATCGACATGTTCAACGCATCTGAAGTCTTCGGTCAGTATACTATCTCACAACTCGAGGGCATGCGCGTCGTTCGTGGAACGACGCGCGGTGGCCGGTATCAGGTGCTCCGAAGCGCCCGACACATTCGACAGGCGTCATCGCAGGCGGTCTTTGTATGTTTGCCGCTCATTGGCGAAGTGACCATTCAACAACACGGGCGGCGGTCAGATGTTTCGGAAGGTGACATCGGACTGCTCGATTCACGCGACGAGTACGCGATCGACATTTCGGAAGGGTCCGACATTCTCTGGCTCAGTTTCTCGCCTACGCAAGTCGAGGCGCGGTTAAGAGGCCTTTCCGATAATGTTGGGCGGCGAATAAGCGGATCGACCGGAGTTGGACTTGTTGCGTCCAAGTTCTTACGATCCATCGGAGCCGAAGCCGATAGCTTGGCCAATTCTTGCTCGTCCCAAATCAATCTAGCAGCGATCGATCTCATCTCGGCGGCAGCGTCGGAACGATGCAGATCACACTCATTCCCCCGGGTCAAGGCAAGCCGAAAGACATGGGAGCGGGCCTGCGACTACATTGAACGCAATCTTGGCGATGAGAACCTGTCACCGGCCAAAATTGCGATCGCGATCGGGATTAGTACCCGATATCTGAGCGAGTTGTTTGCCTCTGAAGGACAATCTCCAATGGGGTGGGTAATGCTTCGCCGTTTGGAGTCGTCCAGGATGGCTTTGACGCGTCAGCCATGGACCCCCGGCGTAGTTACCAGCATCGCCTTTCAATACGGCTTCAGCAATATTCCCAGCTTCAACAGGGCGTTTCGTGAAGCCTTTGGGCTATCCCCCCGAGACGTTATGCCGACAAACAGGAATTGACGCCCGGCCGCGCCATTCGCTTGCTAGAAGGGGCCGTCTGATTGCTAGGGTTCCGTTGCATAAGAAGTGGCTGAAGCTGTCAAGGGGCCCGTTCGGCCACCGCGCGCAACCGTTTCGCCAGGAAAGTCCGATCCTGGAATCGTTGGTTTGACGCGCCTTGCTCGCGCATGACCATTGTCATTGCCCGAGAGTGCTCTGCAAGCAAAGCTGTTTCGCCTCGGATGTAAAGCGCTGCGCGCGTATTCGCCTAAACTATGGCGCTGGTCTGCTTGCACCACAGAATCAGACAGGCGAAGGGCGCATGGTAAGTTCGCGTTCCCAGCACCATTTCGGAGTCGGACGATGATCGAGCGCATTGACCATTTCGTTATCACCGTCCGTTCGCTTGAGACGACGTGTGCATTCTACGAGCGGGTGCTAGGGTTTAAGCGCATCGATTCCGCGGGCCCCACCGCTATGACTTTCGGAAAGCAAAAGATCAACGTTCATGAAGTCGGCCGTACCTTTGATCCGAAAGCCTTGGCGCCAACGCCCGGCGCTGCCGATTTCTGTCTCATCACCCGGATGCCGGTAGAAGAGATGCGCGCCCATCTAGAAAGCTGTGGCGTCGCGATCGAGCTCGGACCGATAGAGCGCGACGGTGCCGAGGGCAAGATGGTCTCGCTCTACTTTCGGGATCCTGACAGCAACCTCGTAGAAATTGGCCGATACCTAGAGCTGAGCTAAGCGGCGGACACCGGGCTCCGTCGGCGTGGCTTGGATCGCGGATCCAATCCGCGCGTCGGAGTAGTTTGTCTCGACGCCTCTCATCAACGCCGCTGGATACGAGCGTCGTTGATGCGGGCGATCGTCTGCGGAAGCCGGTTCGCGGCCATATGTGGCCGGAAATCATCATACCGCCTCGCCATCCCTCCATTGTTGGTCACAAAGGGCGCCGACGGCAAACTCGCATTCTGGCACGACGCATTTCGGTTGTGTGCGAATGACCAAAGCAATTTCGATGCAGCAAGGTTCGTGCATGCGTCGCTCGGCGTCGCCGGGCCCGGAACCCCGAAAGCTGAGAGTCACGATGAGGTGTATCCATCCATGCGAAGAATGACGCGTCGTCGTTCGCGCACAGTGCTCTGCGAGCAAAGCAGTTTCGCCTTGGAGGTCAAGCAAGGGGCGGGTTTGCGGTCTAAACGTCAGCTTGCAGATGGGTCCGCGCGGCGCAGAGCAAGCGAGTATCCCGTCGGGGAGGAAACTGTGACTGCGCAAGAATTGAAAACACTTCCGGCCGCGGGTCTTTTTCAAGGAGTATCCGACGGAGCTGACCTGGAGCGTCATATTCGAGTCGGCGCGGACCTGCCTACGCTTCTTATGACAACCGCCCACACGACCGGCGACCTTTCGGTGCTTCGCAGTGAATGGCGCCCTGTTGATGTGCTCGGCGTAGCCCAGTGTAATGTTTCTGACGAAGAGAAAGCCATTATTCGCGAAGAGTGCTATCGGCGTCTGGCTGACCATAAAAAGCGAGGAGGGGGACCCCCGGTCCGCCCAACCTATGATCTCCTCCGTGGCATTGGCGAGTGGTTTCTCGGCAGCTCCATCGAGCCTCTCATTCCGTTGCTCGCTGAAGAATTGATCTTCGATGGGGATGATTTGCGTCAGCCGCAATGGAACAAGCAGACAATCGCGCCGGATCGTCCGTTTAATGTCGTTATTATTGGCGCCGGCGAGAGCGGTATAATCGCGGCAGTCAGGCTAAAGCAAGCCGGAATACCCTTCACGATCTATGAGAAGAATGATGATGTGGGAGGCACCTGGCTTGAAAACCACTATCCGGGCTGCCGGGTTGACATCAATAGCTTTGTCTACAGTTACGCCTCGTCGCCCCGTGTCTGGAACGACTATTTCGGTCTACGCAACGAAACGTTGCCCTACCTCCAGCAAGTTGCCAAGGACAATGGTCTCTACGAGCATATCAAATTTGGATCGGAAGTCGCGGACGCGGTGTGGAGCGACGAGGAGAAAATTTGGAAGTTGACGGTCAAGTCCGCTGGCACGACGGAAACCGTCTCACCGAATATGATCGTCTTCGCGGTCGGTCAGCTCAACCGCCCGAAAATGCCTGAGATCGTCGGCATCGATAGCTTCAAGGGGCAAGCATTTCATTCGGCGCGATGGAATCATGACGTCAAATTTGAAGGTAAGCGTGTCGGAGTGATTGGTACTGGCGCGAGTGCGTGCCAATTCATCCCTCAGATCGCGAATGTCGCCGCGACGGTTACGGTGTTCGCGCGAACTGCAACCTGGCTCCTGCCGACGCCGAGTTTACATGAGCGGGTCGAGGGAAGTGAGCGATGGCTTCTGGAGAATCTTCCGGGTTATGCACAATGGTATCGGGGAAGTCTCCTGATGCTGCAGATACCCGGGATTTTGGAGCATGTCGTCGTTGATCCGAATTATGCAGCCAGTGAGCAAGCGGTTTCCGAGAGTAACAATTTCGTTCGGCAGCAATTGCTGCAATGGCTCGAAGCCCAGATCGCGGACCGGCCAGATCTGCGCGGCGCAATTATTCCGAACTCACCGGTAGGATCGAAGCGCATTATCCGCGACAACGGTACGTGGGCAAAAACGTTGAAGCGCGACAATGTGGCTGTGGTTAAGGAAAAGATCTCGGAAATCACCCCAGGTGGGATCTGGTGTGTCGACGGGACCAATCATGATTTCGATGTCATTGTCTACGGGACAGGGTTTCACGCCTCCAAGTTTCTGTTCCCAATCAAGGTTCGGGGGACCAATGGAAGGTCTCTGCAGGATGCCTGGAAGGACGGCGCGCGTGCCTATCTCGGCATGACGATCCCGCAATTCCCCAACATGTTTTGCATGTACGGCCCCAATACGAATCTGGTGGTGCACGGCGCAAGCATCGTGATGTTTTCCGAGCTGACGGCGAAGTACATCGTCGATGCGATACGCGTAATGCTGGAGAAGGGCGCGCGCACCATGGACGTTCGGGAAGAAGTATTCGTGGATTACGACAGGCGGGTGGACGAAGCAAACAGGGCCAGGGCTTGGGGCTATTCGAAAGTTAACAGCTGGTACAAGGATGCAGGCGGACGAGTCGGTCAAAACTATCCGTTCACCGCGGCGGAGTTCTATCAGAGGACGAACGCGATCGTTGCCGCTGACTTTCGCTTTTGGCTCTAAAGCTAGAGCCACGATCAAGCGATCGAACAAGAGTGGTGCGGATGGCCGACGAATGCGGGCGCCCACTTTTGGATCTGCAGTGGGGCTGTGCTCGCGGAAATGGCGTAATTGCAAGCGGAGGAAGGTTATGGCACTTGATCAACACGTGAGTCAGCTACTCGCGTTTTTGAAGCAGGCGGGAGCCAAATCATTTGAGTTAATGGACATTCAGGAGTTTCGAGGGGCTGTTGGGAGCACCGTCGGAATGCAGAAGCCGCCGCAAGAAGTAGCCAAGGTGCACTCTGTCGACATCCCTGGGCCTGCTGTAGCGCTGCCCGCGCGGATCTACGTACCGAAGGGGCAGGCGCCATTTCCGGTAGTAGTCTATTTTCACGGCGGTGGATGGGTAGGTGGCGGTCTTGAGGTGGTCGATGAGCCATGCCGCGCTTTGGCCAACAGGGCAAGTGCGATCGTTGTTGCTGCTAGCTACCGGCTAGCTCCCGAGAACAAGTTTCCATCTGCTGTAGAGGATGCCTATGCAGCCATGAAATGGGCAGGCGAGCGAATCGCTTCGTTTGGCGGAAATATAGACAAGCTTTTCGTTGCGGGCGACAGTGCCGGAGGTAATCTTGCTGCAGCGACAACTCTGATGGTGCGTGATCGGGGTGGTCCGGAGCTGTCCGGTCAGATCCTGCTGTATCCCGTGGTGGACGCAAAGGCCGACTATCCTTCGATGCGTGAGCATGCTGAAGGATACTTCCTGCACACCGCAGCATTGTCCTGGTTCTGGGATCATTACCTTTCGGCCGCGACCGACCGAAATAATCCCTATGCGAGTCCGATCGATGGGAATCTTGCAAACCTTCCACGCACGTTGATCGTCAGCATGGAGTACGATCCCAGCCGCGATGAAGGCGAAGCATACGGTGCCAAGTTGGCTGCGGCAGGCGTCGACGTTCGCATTACCAGAATGGATGGCCTCATTCATGGAGCACTTTGGTCGTCCGGCGCAGTTCCTCGTGCGGATGAGCTTTACGCGGAAATAGCCAGCTTTCTCCGGACGCAGCCTTGATGCTGAGGGAAGGCTTAGGGGTAGGTGCAGTTCCGGTATAGGAAGTTCGTGGCGAGGCGAATTCGTTCGAGTTCAGTAGTCGACGGGTGAAATCACTTAGCAGGCGATCGAATGAATCGGATCGGCGCGATCACCGGCACGATACTCGCGGGCACGCTGCTTTCGCGCTCCGTCAGTGCCGCTCGAGCTCGTTACGGCACTCGTGGTGCTGCGCATTCAATGCGTTACGCGCAAAAGTGTTCTTATCGAGTGTGTGTCGTCTTCGTAGCTAAGCACTCTTCACCGCGAATAGTGCCATGAACCCGCAGCCGAATGCGTCGATTCTTGTTTATACGAAAGGTTTTGGGATGCGAGACCAGACAACTGAACTCGTTCGAGGCGAGCTTTTTCTGCTGGGCGGCGTCGAGCAAATCGACGAGCGGATAAGCTGGTATCCAGCGGAAGACCGTGGGAAATTCGTTGCGTACAACTCGTATCTGTTGAGGAGCGGAAACGACTGCCTCTTGGTGGAATCCGGCGCGGCTGCTCATCATGTGATCATTCGCGAGCAACTGCGGAGCCAGCTGCGTGATGGAGATATTTTCAAGAGGATCGCGGTCACTCGCAATGAGCCGGAATGCGTGTGCAATATCCCGAACCTGGTTAAAGACTTCGGGATCGAGGCTGTTCATTCGGCGCCGCAGATGAGCGCTTTGCAGTTCTTTCCAAGTGATTCTGCTGAATCCCGGTCCGAGAGCTTCGACAAGCGCAGTACCGAATTGCTGATGCTCGAGTTTGGAGTGCAATGTATTGCCGCGGACGAAGGCGAGAGCATCTCGATTAACGGACAAGTCCGCCTTGAGCCGTTTAAAACGCCGCTTCGTGTGCTGCCGTCGCTCTGGTTGCACGATTCACACACGCGAACGCTGTTCTGTTCCGATATTTTCTGTGCATCGGTATCTGAGAGGCCTGAGATCCGCACGAACTCGGACGTCCTCGGCAAGGATGAGATGATAGCTTTGATGCTGCGTGAGCTCGCCATAAAATTCGAGTGGCTCTCTCGGGGACGCTTGAGCGGCATCATTGAAACCTTGGAAGACTATTTTGCAAAGAGAGATATCGAGATTCTGGCGCCTACTCGGGGGCAGGTCATCCTGGGAGCAAAGGCCGTGGACTTGCGATTGCGTGCGTTGATCGAGGCAATGAAGATGCTGAATGCGCGCGATCTGCCGCTTGATGCGTCGTCTGCATTGTCGCGCTGATCGTCTAATTCGGCTCGAATGTCACGGGAGCAGGCTATGCAGGATGATATGAAATATGTTGGCTTCGGGGCGCGAAAGCTTACGGAAAGCATTCATTTGATGACGGGATGTTTTCACCTGGCGGTCGACGGAAATGCGTTTCACACGCATCTTTCTGCTTACCTTGTTGTTGGTGAAAGCGGTAGCATGCTCATCGATACGGGGCATCCAAAGGATTTCAGGAAGATCGCCTCATACATCCGGTCTGTTGTAGGCGAGGATCTAACCTATATTTTTCCGACCCATGAAGAGTATCCACACTCGGGAAACCTCGGGCTCTTATTGGAAGCGTTCCCTCGCGCCACAGTCGTTGGCGAAACTCGGAACCTACACCTCTATTTTCCCGACCAGTATAAGCGAGAGCGATTTCAGCAGAATAAGACTGGCGATGTAATCGATTTGGGCGGACGTCTCATAACGGTGTTGCCTGCGGTGATCCGGGATCTCAAGGCGTCATATTGGGCCTATGATGATTGCGATCAGGCGCTGTTTGTCTCTGATGGATTCGCGTTCTCTCACGCCGATCCCAGTGAGTGCGTTCTCCTGAGCGAAGAGCTCTCGCAAAAGCCGACGGTGCGTGACGCGCGTCAGATACTGGACTTGGCACTTTACTGGTCACGATTTGCGGATAACACCACGGTCGTGTTTGAGCTTAGGCAGATGCTCGATAGGTACTTGACCAAGATGATATGCCCCGCTCACGGCAGTGTCATCACCGACCCGAGCCGTCTGATTCCTGTGATGAACGAGGCGCTGCTCGAACGGCCTTAGCCGGGCCGAAATCCAGTTCAGCCGTCTGCGCGAACCGCTACGTCAGGTTTGTTCGATCATGAACTTGATGAGAATGCGGCCATCCGGAAAAAGTGCACAAATAGGCGAGGAGGAAGAACGATGCAGACGACAGGTATCGGCGGTGTCTACGTGGTCGTCGAGGACATGGATCGGGCTCAGCGATTTTATGAAAGTGCGCTTGGCTTGGTCACGAAATTCCGCGACCGATCCTCCTGGTGCCAGTTCGACACTGGAAACGTGTCGTTTTCGCTTAGTTCGCCCGAGGAAGCCGGTGGGAGAGCCCAAAGCGTCGTAGTTGTCTTCAAGACGGGACAACTGGCGGGCATCCGGCAGCAAGTCGAAGATGCGGGTGGCACTTTCCGCGCTCTGCGAGACATGGGATCCCACGGCACGATCGCAACCTTCACCGACCCCGACGGGAACGATTTCCAGGTTCTCATCCCGAGTGCAAAGTCACGCGACTGACCATTTGATTCCGCGATCCTGGCCAGGCTTCGGGCCCCGGAGGTTCAACGGCGGACGGTGCTGACCCTGTGCCTCAGACAACCTCGTGTAAGGGAGATCCGTCAACGATGACCGGCGACATCAGTGATGCGAACAGACCGATTCCACTCGGCTTGACGGGCGAGTCGCTCCGTGTGGCCCTTGCCGCCATTGCTTCAGCGATCGGGTCCGAGAAGCTGGACACCGACGACCTGGCGGACTTTCAGGATCCGTTCCAGTTCCCCGGGTCTGCAGTGAATGTGCCATCCGGTGTAGTCAGCCCCACCAGCGTCGAAGACGTTCAGGCGATCATGCGAATCGCAAACGAACACGGCGTGCCCCTCTGGCCGCTCGGGCGCGGTAAGAACAACGGGTATGGCGGCGCCGCTCCGCAGGTTCGGGGCGCGCTGATGTTGTCGTTTCGCAACATGAACAAGGTGCTCGAGATCAATGAGAAGCTCGGATACGCGATCGTCGAGCCTGGCGTGAGTTGGTTTGACCTCTACGAGGCTATCGAGGCAGGTGGACACAACCTCGCCGCGTCTATAGTCGAGATCGGCTGGGGTGGTGTTGTGTCGAACACGCTCGAACACGGACAGACCTACATGCCCTACAGCATCGACCAAGCGTCGCACTGTGGGTTCGAAGTCGTTCTCCCAAACGGCGACCTCCTGCGCACAGGTTCGGGTGCGATGGAAAACAATCCGACGTGGCCTCTGTACAAGCGCGGCTTCGGACCGACATCCACTGAGCTGTTTATGCAATCGAATTTCGGCGTCGTGACGAAGATGGGTTACTGGCTCATGCCGAAGCCCGAGGTCTACATGCCGCTGTGGCTGCAGGTGTGGGATGACGGGCAGATGCCGGCCGTGGTCGATGCGCTGCGAGAACTGATGCTCGCAGGCACCATCAACATGCGTCCCTCCATGAATAACACGCTCTGTATCGCATCGAAAAAGAGCGCCCGAACCGACTGGTACGACGGCATTGGGCCGGTGCCAGAAGAAATAATCGACAAGATCGCGAAAGCGCTCGACGTCGGTCGATGGATGATGCGCTTCGCGCTTTATGGGGACGAGCCAATCGTTGACTACAACTTCGCGAAGCTGAAGAAGCGGTTCGAGTCCATTCCGAGTGTCAGAGTCACTGGGAAGAAGCACGGTGCCGACGAGTTCGAGTCCCTGCCGAGCGCGGTGGAGCGCGTGATGATCGGCGTGCCAAGTACTGACCTCAACAAGATGTCAGGGTGGTCGGGAGGTGACGCTGGCGGGCACGTCGACTTCTCACCGGTTATCCCGCTCACCGGGGAGCACGCCAGGGCCGCTCAAGACCTGTTCACGAAGATGAGCGCTGAAGCGGGATTTGACTATCTCGTCGGAATCGTACCGATCAACGCTCGATCCGCCGCGTCTGTGAACATCATTCCGTTCGACACCACCGACGAGGGGCAGGTGCAGAGAGCCTACGCACACGCCAAACGGATGGTCGTCGCCGCGGGAAAGCTGGGATATGGCGCGTACCGGGCTCACCTGTCGTTCATGGACCCTGCCGCCGACCAGTTCGGCTTCAATGATCACGCTCAGCGCCGGTTCAACGAGACGATCAAGAATGCCCTCGACCCCAACGGCATCATCGCTCCGGGAAAGTCCGGCATCTGGGGCTCCCGCTTTCGTAAGGCAGGATACCCGAGACCGGAGTGAACGGCGACGGCTCCCTCCGTAGCCTCAGCGCCAAGATACGTGAGACGATTGGCGTCGGCTCGATACTTGAGAAAGCTTCGGGAATTGCGCTCGGTCGACTTCGGGAGAAGATCGTCGATTGGGAATTGATCAACTCCGTGATTGCGTCGGAGCGCAAGGACATGGAGTAGCGCAAGTGTACCGACTAAACGGCCGGCAGTCAGTTAATGAACCAACGGTTGGCTGCGGGCTGCCTTCCTTGAATAAAACCGCGCGATTGGAGGATCGCTGTTGGCTACCGCGCAAAGCGCACAAATCAGATCTCAGTTTTCGCAGCGGTGCTATCGGTGTGCTGGCGATCGCGCCAAGTCTTCTCTTACGTGTTCCGGTATTGCAGTGGAAGCTCGATCCACTGGGAGGCCTCTCAGCGTCACTCTTGGCCGGCCCGGCAGAATATGTCGGGGTCGGCTCGCGCCGCGCGGAAGCCGCGCAGATAGGGGACCATGACGCGGCAACCCCGTCCCGCGAGCATCGGGGCGACGTCGACATAGCTGTGAATGTCGTTGGGAGAACCGTGCAGCAGGATCGCAACCGGTCCGTCCTTCGGGCTGTCTTCATAATAGGCAATGTTGAGCACGCCGGCATTGACATGGCGCAACGGCTCCATCCGCTTCTTCGACGACGACGACGACGACGACGACGACGACGACGACGGTGCACGCGCGCGCGCCGCGGGCGCGCTCCCTTGCGCGAACGCCCGGGTCGCAACCCCCGGCAGGGCCGCGTCGACAAGCAGGCCGCGTTGGCGGTCAACGGAAATGAAATCGCTTACGCCTTTATCAGGTCCATGACAGAAGCGGCAAACGCCTCGGGCTCTTCCTGCGGCAGATTATGTCCGGCGCGCGGCACCACGCGATGGACGCGGGAACGCGTAAATTTCGATGCGCTCCGGCTGCCGTCAGTTGCTGGGCTGACGCCATCGCCGTCCCCATCCAGCGTGATCGACGGCACCGATATCGCAGGCTGTGCCGCCAGTTTGCGCTCGATGTCAGCATATTGCGGATCGCCGTCGGAAAGACCGAAGCGGTGGCGGTAGCTGTGGATCACCACATCGACATAGTCAGGATTATCGTGGGCGATTGCCGTCCGCTCGAAACACGCTTCATCGAATTGCCAGTTCGGCGACCATTGCGACCATAATATTCTGGCGATGTCGCGCCGGTTGGCGGCAAGGCCAGCCCGGCCGCGCTCGAGCTGGAAGTAATATTGATACCACAGCGGCACCTCGCGATCCGGCCGCGCCGGCAGCATCGCTCCGGCGATATCCTGGATCAAATAGCTATTGACGCATACGAGGCCGATGCAGCGCTCCGGCCATAACGCTGCGCCGACGCAGGCAGCGCGGCCGCCCCAGTCGTAGCCCGCGAACACCGCGCGTTGGATCCCGAGCGCGTCCATCAGCGCCATCATGTCGGCGCCCATGGCCGCTTGCTCGCCCGAGCGTGGTGTGGCTTCTTCGCGAAACCGGGTCGGGCCGTAGCCGCGCAGATAGGGAACGACGACGCGGCAGCCCTGTGCGGCGAGGATCGGCGCGACATCGACATAGCTGTGAATGTCGTAAGGGAAGCCATGCATCAACATTACGGCGGGCCCGTCGACCGGCCCCGCCTCGTAATAGGCAATGTTGAGCGGACCAGCGTCGATGTTACGAAGGGGTTCCAGCCGCTTCGATGAAGATGCACGCGTCGCGGAGGCGTTCTCGGTCAAGGCGAAACTCCAAGGCGAATTGGCTCATTCCACAATACGGGACTGCCTGCCAGACGAAGGAAATCCGGCAGCTCAGCTGTGCGCGATTGTCATCATGACAGATGCGCCGGCCGATCAACGGAACAGCGGTCAAAATCCACGAAGGTTGTCGGGGACGATTTGATCATACCGGCCCGCGCCGATTAGTCAGTCCCATAGACGGGTGACACAGAGCCGACTTTCGAGCCGCGAGCGATGCCGTGATACGGCCATCTGAAATCGCTGTCCAACGCATGGCGTTGTACTATGCTAATAGGCCTCGAACGTCTGATCAGCGCGAACTCGAGGTGTCGCTGCAGACGCGATCTCGGCACAAGGTTCGGAATGGCAAAAGCGGGCAAACCGGTTTCCTCACCCTGCGTGACGTAGGACCCCACGGCACGGTCGTGGCGTTCGCCGATCCGGATGGGAACGAGTTTCAAATTCTCATTCCGAGCGGAAAGTAGCGCGACTCATCGCGCGAAGCGGCGAACCAGGCGCGGCGTTACTCGCGCATCTTTTGAATTCTGGCATATTCGATGCGCGCGTCCCTCGTATCTGAATGCGATGCGGAAATCCAAATGCGACAAGCAACGGAGTCGCTACCGCATAGGCAATGTCCGCGCAGCGGTATGAGCGACCGGCGCCGGTCGCATTCAGATGTCACATCGGAATGTGACATCTAACTTGCGTGAATTGTGCTTAACCGGGGGGTGCTCGCGTCGACTACCGAAAATTGAGATACCGAGCATTAGAGAGCACGGAACCGTATTAAAGACCGGCGGATGTGAATAGCAAACTGCGGGCGACGTTCTGACCTAGAAGGCATCCTGTGATGAAGTTCGGCATATTCGACCAGAACGATTGCGGCGGCTTGCCGCTGGCTCAGCAATACGAAGAGCGTCTGAAGCTGGCGGAGCTTTACGATGTGAGCGGTTTCTACTGCTATCACATGAGCGAGCACCACGGGACCTCGCTGAGCACGGCGCCCTCTCCGAGCGTGTTAATGTCCGCGCTGACGCAGCGTACGCGAAATCTGCGTTTGTGTCCGCTGGTGTATCTGCTGCCTCTCTACCATCCTGTCCGCCTTGCGGAAGAGATCTGCATGCTGGACCATCTGAGCAAGGGTCGATTCGAGTTCGGGGTTGGCCGCGGTGCTTCGCCCTTTGAGCTCGCAGCGCTCGGGGTCGAGCCCGAGCAGGCGGCGAAGATGTACGCCGAGGCCCTCGCGATGGTAAGAGCGTATTTCAAGTCGGATTCGCTGACGCATGAGGGGGAATTCTGGAAGGTCAAGGACCTCGCCGTCGAGATGAAGCCCTTCCAGCAACCGCATCCCCAGATTTGGTACGCCGTCGGATCGCCGGACTCGGTGGCGTGGCCAGCACAGAATAACTTCAACGTTGTGTGCGGCGGACCGGCGCCGCGTTTGCGGGAAATTTCCGACGCCTACCGTGCCGAATGGAAGAAAGCGGATGTTGACGGCCGTCCCGAGCCGCTGATCGGAATCAACCGTTACGTGGTCGTCGCGGATACTGACGACAGAGCTCGCGAGATCGGGCGCAAAGCATGGCCGACATTCTACAGCAGCTTCATGAAGCTGTGGGTGAAGAACAACGTCCAACCGATCAGGATGAAGCTTCCTCCTGATTTCGACAGTCTTGTCGAGAGCGGCCAGGCTGTAGCGGGCTCTCCGACGAGCGTGACGTCCGCGCTGGCTGATCAGATTAATCGGGGTGGGTTCAATTACTTCATGGGGAGCTTCGTTTTCGGCAGCATGCCCTTTGCCGATGCCTCTGCCTCGATCCGGCTGTTCTCGAAAGAGGTGATGCCAGCGCTTGAGGCTGTCGAATCGGTGGCGGCTTAGGTCGCCAAGTCTCCTGCTAGAGCCAGGTAAGCTGATGACCTACCAATTCGACCATCGAGAACTTCGCGATGTATTGGGTTCCTTCGTCACGGGGGTGACCGTAGTTACGACGGTAGATGCGACGGGGCGCTATCACGGGCTGACGGTGAATTCGTTCAGCTCGGTTTCTCTTGATCCTCCGTTGGTGCTCTGGAGCCAGTCCAATTCGTCGCCGAGCCACCCGATCTTCTCGAAGAGCGGCCGCTTCGTCATCAATATCTTGGCTGAAGATCAGATCGACGTTTCGAACAGGTTCGCCCGCTCGGGTCCGGACAAGTTCTCGAATCTGGAAATAGAGGCTGGAATCCACGGCCTTCCCATCCTCAAGGACACCAGCGCGTGGTTGGCTTGTAGGTTTGTTTCGGCAATTCCCGGCGGCGATCACACGATATTCTTCGGGGAGGTAGAGCAGATCCGGAGAACGGCCCGGAAGCCGTTGGTGTTTGGTGGCGGCAAATACCTGGTCGCGGATACTCATGACCTGGATCCGCTACCTGGCGGGAAATCGCCTGACGACGGTCCGTTTCACGCAATGCGTCTCGGCGGCCGCGCTATAGCGCGGTTGGCTGCGGAGTTCGACCATTCGTTTGCTCTCGCCGTCTGGGGTAGCCACGGACCGACTGTGATAAACTGGGCGCCGTCACTGACTTCGCCGAGGAAGACCCTGCCTGTCGGACTCGTGCTTCCGGTCACACTGACGGCACCGGGGATCGCGTTTGCCGCGCATTTGCCGAAGAGCGTGATCGAACCGTTCGTCGAAGCAGAGCTGGCGTCTTCAGCGATCGAACGTTGGAGCGCGGATTTACATGCTGCACGCGCGCATGGTCTAGCTATCACTATCAACCGCCTCGGCGGCGGAGACTCCGCCCTGAGCGTGCCCGTGCTTGACGCTAGCGGACATGCGGTCCTTACAATCACGGCAGTCGGTGACACGAGGCAGTTCGAGCCAAGTCTCGATAGTCCGCTCGCAAAGGCGTTATGTGTTGCAGGCCAAAGCCTGTCCCGACGCCTCGGCTACGCCGGTGAAAAAGGGCAAGTTCACGGGACGCCACAAGCGGCTGATCTGTAAGGGGACGGCGAAGGGAAATCCGGAACAGAGACGGACTGCTCACGGCGAGCGCCAAGCGCGCTGAAATGGGCAACCGTCGCAACGACGATTGAACCTGGACGGCCGGCCCGGCGTAAAAATCATTGGAGGACAGACGCTCTATGTGATCAGCGAGGTTCGTCTCCCGACGCGGGGTACCGATGCGACGATACCGCTTGAATTGCGGCAACGATGTTTTGCGAAACTGTGCGAGCATCTCAACGGCTTTTTTCAACGGCAGCTCGTCATCCTGATGGCCGCGACGCCGCTTGCTTCAAGGGCGCGGTGACGGTCAATGCGTTCGAACGGGCAAATCGTAATTCATTGGCGGCCTCGAGAAGTGCGATTGAAAACCATATCAACCTAAAACAGAGACAATCAGGGGGAGTAACAAAATGCAGTCGAGCGTCACGTCAGCTGTACCGACGGCGGTTCAATGGAGGATGGTGCTGATCCTGTGCCTCGTCAATGCGGTCGCTTTCATCGATCGAAACGTCTTGCCGCTGCTGGTGCAGCCCATCAAGCGCGATCTCAGTATTACCGATACCGAGATGAGCTTTCTCATCGGCGCCGCGTTCGTTCTGCCATACTTCTTCATAACACCATTGGTCGGTTCACTGGTCGACAAGATCTCCCGGCGTAAGATCCTGGCGACCGGGATAACTTTTTGGGGTGCCGCGACGATGTTTTGCGGTGCGTTTGTCAACTATACGACGCTTTTCGTCGGACGCTTGGGGGTCGCGACTGGCGAGACCGTTTCTGGCCCGGCCGCGTTGTCTTTGATCAGGGACGTCTTCGATGCGGAATTCAGAGGGAGGGCGATTGGAGTTTGGTCGATGGGCGCGAGCGTGGGCGGTGGCCTGGCTCTGCTTGGAGGAGGCATGATCCTTCTCCTCGTCGGCGATTCCGTGGGATCGTTCCACGGCTGGCAGGTGGTGTTGATCAGTTGCGGGCTCTTATCTCTGCCGATCGCCGCGCTGGTCTACACCTTTCCCGAACCCAAGCGTCGTCCCTCGGCCACCGGTCAGGAAGCGACCGTGCGGCAAGCATTCGATGACCTGCGCTCACGCTGGATGATCTTCGTTCCGCTTTTTATCGCCAACGGCGCAACGATCATGTTGTTGGTCGGATACTCGTCATGGGTCCCGGCGTTTCTCGGGCGGACATGGCATATTCCGCCTAGTCAGATTGGCTTCGCACTCGGCTTGATCATTCTGTTCCTGAGTACGGCTGGCCAATTTCTCTCAGGCTTTGTCATTGATTTCGCCTTGAAACGCTTAGGTAAGCCTGGGGTGCCACTGGTCGGCGCGATCGGATGCGTCCTCATTGCAATTCCCGCCGTCGTCGCGCCCTTTAGCAATTCGATTATTTTGACCTGGACGATGCTGGCTCTCTTCAATCTGCTTGCGTCAGCCTTATTCACGGTTGGCACGGCGACTATGGTGCATGTGTCGCCCAGCACAACAATTGGGAAAATCTCCGGAATTCATTTTTCTTGGGTCGGTATTACTGGTTATGCGCTCGCTCCCACTTTCGTTGCTGTGCTGGCCGACAAGTGGTTCGGCGGCGGGTCTGACGCGCTGGTATACGCCCTAGCGACCGCCGGTGGCACTCTTGCCGCGGTCGGTGGGCTAAGTCTGATCACCGTGTTTTGGCAGCTAAAGCGAAACTGGCCGGCGACGATCACATCGGAAGTGAAATACGCGGGATAGAGGTCATATGAGACGCGCCTGCGATGCCAAGAGATTATTGAGTACCGATGCCATCCAGGCCGATCTTTCCGAAGGTCGAAAACACGTTCATCCGCACAGGTGACGTGTCCGACCTGGATGTAATGATGGCGGCCGGCCGACGGTAGACGCTGCTCACTAATCCAACCAGGGTGGAGATCTTGATGAAGGCCATTATCATTGGAGCCGGGATCGGGGGGCTCACTGCCGCCTTAAGTCTGCACGCAGCCGGCATTGATGTTGAGGTTTTCGAAACGGTCCGCGACATCAAGCCGCTCGGCCAGGGTATCAACCTGCAACCGAATGGGGTGCGTGAATTCACCGAACTTGGGCTGGGCGAAGGTCTCGCGGCCGCCGCGATCGAGACCTCCACGCTATCCTACTACAACAAGCTCGGCCAATTGATCTGGAGCGAACCACGCGGTCTGCGTGCCGGCTACAAATGGCCGCAATATTCAATTCACCGCGGCGACCTGCAGGCCGTCCTGCTCGCTGCGCTGCGCGAACGGGCCGGCGAGGACAGTCTTCATGTCGGTTTTCATTTCGAATCCTTCGACCAGGACGAGAAGGAAGTTCGCG
This sequence comes from Bradyrhizobium sp. 61, assembly GCF_023073075.1. Lineage (NCBI taxonomy): Bacteria > Pseudomonadati > Pseudomonadota > Alphaproteobacteria > Hyphomicrobiales > Nitrobacteraceae > Bradyrhizobium > Bradyrhizobium sp. 61. The sequence goes on from NZ_JADPIU010000111.1 coordinate 138,554, forward strand.
CGCATTTCATTGACCGGCAAAACCAGAGGTCGGCCGGCACCTTCAAGGGCGATATCCTGATTGGAGCTGACGGCATCAACTCCCGGCTGCGCCGGATTTTATACCCCAATGAAGGGCCGCCAGTGGATAGCGGCCGCGTCCAGTGGCGCGGTTCGGCTATCGCTGATCCATTTCTGGATGGTCGCACCCAGGTGATGATTGGCCATCGCGAGCAGCGCGCCGTGATATACCCCATGAGCAAAAAGATCGCCGCCACCGGTAAGTCCCTGATCAACTGGTTGACAGTGCTGGGTGGTCAGTGGAGCCTCGACAAGCAAGAGGTCTGGGACCGACGAGTTTCCAAGGAACGGTTTTTCGCACCGTTCGCGGACTGGAAGTTTGATTGGATCGATGTCACAGTTCTGATCGAACAGACCACAGATATTTACGAGCATCCGAAGGTCGACCGCGATGCGCTACCAAAATGGAGCTTCGGACGCGTGACTCTTTTGGGCGATGCCGCGCATCCAATGCGCCCGATCGGTTCGCAGGCGGGTACCCAGGCGATCATTGATGCCAGAGTGCTTGCGAAGGCCCTCGCCGAGTCACCCCTCGATTCCGCCCGCGCGTTGGTCGACTACCAAAAGGACCGCTTGCCGGTCGTCACGGAAGTGATGCTTCGCAATCGCGAGTACGGGCCTGAAATAGTCATGCAGATGGCGGAGGAAAGAGCCCCCAACGGCTTCACGTCCATAGAAGAGATCATTCCGCGCCATGAGCTTGAAAGCATCGCCCGAAGCTTCAAGATCGCAGCAGGTTTCGATCCTGAAATTCTGAACCAGAGGCCATCGTTGAGTGTTGCCGGCTCACGGGTCTGAGCCGCTTGGTCGCCGCGGTCGAGCGGCCCGAGAACTCGGATGTCACTTGATTGTGGGACATAGAACAATCGGCCGAAGCGATAGACTGCCCCTTCTATGAAGGAGGCACTCGTTGACTAATACAGACCTCGATCGTAGCCACGACCCGTTGCGCCTCAGTTGGGTGGCGAGCGCGAACCTGGCGAACTCCGATTTCCCGGTACAGAACCTGCCTTTCGGGGTTTTCCGTGCAACGGGCTCGGGCAAGGCTCCCCGTGGCGGTGTCGCGATCGGTGACCACGTCCTCGACGTCGCCGCCGTGTCGTCACTTCTGGGCGAGGTCAAACCCATCGCGGACACACTGATCGCTCCCGATCTACAGCCGCTGATGTCGCTCGCTCCTCGTGCATGGACGGCGCTGCGCCTCGCGCTGTCTGACCTATTGTGTGCCGAGAATGGCGATCACAAGCATATTGAGCGGCATCTTCATGCAAGCGACGGGGTGGACATGTTCTTGCCGGTACGGCCGGGGAGCTTCGTAGATTTCTTCGCCTCGATTCAGCACGCCACCAATGCCGGGAGCATTTTCCGGCCGACCGCCCCTCTGCTGCCGAACTACAAATACGTGCCCATGGCCTATAACGGCCGCGCGTCCACCATCGTCGTCAGCGGCAGTCCGGTCAGCCGCCCGGCGGGGCAGACGCGCGCAGATGGTCAGGAAGCACCCTCGTTCGGGCCCAGCCAGCGGCTCGATTTCGAGACTGAACTCGGCGTGTTTCTCGGCGGCTATACGGAGCGGGGCAGGCCGGTGCCTCTGCGCGAGGCCTGGCGGCACGTATTCGGCTTCTGTCTGCTCAACGATTGGTCGGCGCGCGATATCCAGGCGTGGGAATACCAGCCGCTCGGACCCTTCCTGGGCAAGAGCTTCGCCACCACCATCTCACCTTGGGTAGTGACGGCGGACGCTCTCCGTCCATTCCGCGTACCGCTGCGCGAACGGCCAACGGGCGATCCTGCGCCGCTGCCGTATCTCTCCGATGACCAAGACCGGGCCGGCGGTGCGGTCGATGTGGTGCTCGAGACGCGGCTCGTAACGACGCGGATGCTACGGGAGAACGCCGGCTCCACGGTGCTCGGCAAGGCTTCCACGCGCGAACTGTACTGGTCCGTAGGGCAGATGGTCGCTCATCTGACGAGCAACGGCTGCAACATCGAAGCGGGCGACCTGTTTGGAAGCGGCACCGTCTCAGGCGATGCGGCAGGCGCCCTGGGCAGTCTTCTCGAGATCACTCGCGCCGGAAAGGAGCCTCTGCCGCTACCGGGTGGCGAGCGGCGCACCTTCCTTGAGGATGGTGACGAGATCGTCATCACCGGGCGCTGCGCACGAAAGGGCTTCGCACCCATCGGTTTCGGTCGATGCGCCGGCCGTGTCACGGCGTCGCCCGCGCGTTGAAGTCGGTCATCCCCGGTCACCTCTGTGGACTAACGGTGACCAAGACGTTCGATACCAAAGTGCGGCAGACACCAGGCTTTGAGCCGTTCGTATTTTGCGGTGCACAGCGCGCTGCTTACAAGGAGGCATTATTCGGATGGAAGCGAAATTTAATCACCCGAGAACGCGACAGTCAGCGAGGCATGCATGACTCAAATCAGAAGCATCTCATCGCGCCCGACCCAGGTCGCGGCGTCCTCTTTCCTGCAACGGTTGGCAGCTCGTGGTGTCGAATATGTGTTTGCCAATGCAGGCACCGATTTTGCGCCGATCATCGAAGTCTTGTCGGCCGCCGACGGTGAACGGAAATACCCGACATTCGTGACAGTGCCACATGAAAATCTGGCGATGGCTATGGCGAACGGTTACTACCGCGTCACAGGGAAGCCGGCTGCCGTAATGTTACATGTTACAGTTGGAACAGCGAACGCAATCTGCCAAATCATGAATATGGCGCGTGACAACGTTCCGGTTCTGTTGTGTGCGGGTCGTACGCCGGCAACAGAGACGGGACATGTCGCCTCACGAGACGTCTACATCCATTGGGGGCAGGAATCGTTCGATCAGGGAGGTATGCTTCGCGAATACGTCAAATGGGACTACGAACTCAGAGCTGGTCAGCCTATCGAAGCGCTAGTCGATCGCGCTCTCGACATAGCTATGAGTGAGCCCCGCGGACCGGTTTACCTGGCGTTACCGCGCGAGGTACTTGCCGACGCAACAGTACCAATGCGACGGGACAACGTCCGACCACTTGGTGTCACGTCAAACGCCCCATCGAGACATGTCGTGGATCAAGTCGCACGGATGATAGCAGAGGCGCAGGCTCCCCTGATTTTAACATCGTCGGCGGGCCGAACGCGGGAAGGAGCGGCCGCGCTGTCAAGGCTCTCCAATTCTCAGGCGATTCCGGTTCTCCAGATCAATGCAACGGACGCCAACCTACCTAGCGATCACTTGATGAACCTTGGTTTCGCGCAAGATCCTGGGCATCATCTTCAGGACGCAGACCTCGTTCTGGTTATCGAATGCGCGGTACCGTGGTTGCCACGCCTTTCCAGGCCCAGGCCTACCACTAAGGTGGTGCATATCGGCACTGATCCCCTAGTGAGCCGTCATCCCTTTCGGGAATTTGAAGCCGATCTGCTGGTAGCCGGTGACGTCGCGACGACACTTGGGATGTTGAATGAACTAGCGGGGCCGCTCGAAGATGACGTTCTACGCAAGAGACACGATCGGGTTGCCGCGGAGCGGGCGAAGGCGTTGCAAGCTAGGGCGAACCTCGTGCAACGCTCGCGCGAAGAATCTCCCATCCACCCAGCGTGGCTTGCGCACTGCATAAATGAAGCGAAGTCCGAAGGAACAATCATTGTCAATGAACTAGGTACGGCAGTGAGCCGCTTGGAGTTTGCGGGTCAGGACCGCTACATCGGAAGTTCGCCGGCTGGCGGACTAGGTGCGGGTCTCGGCACCGCACTCGGTGCGAAGCTCGCCGCACCTAATAGCGATGTCATTGCAATCGTAGGGGATGGCTCGTACATGTTCGGAAATCCCGTTCCTTTTCATTACGTACAGCGGGCACAGAATCTGCCGATTCTGACGATTGTCGCAAACAATCACCAATGGCTGGCGGTGAAGCAATCTACGCTTGCCGTCTATCCAGACGGTGCAGCATCGAAGGTGAACGTCATGCCTGTCCAGGGCCTCGATCCATCTCCGGCCTTTGAGAGAGTGGCGGAATGCTGTCAAGGCTGGGCCGAGGCGGTCGACGACCCAGCTTTGCTTCCCGGTGCGTTAGCGCGAGCGTTGGAGAAGGTGCGCTCAGGGATTCCCGCTTTGTTGAACGTCCATACGCAGCCAATCCGATAACCCACCGGGCTGAAAGCCGGAATGCGGCCAAGCCGAACGACCAAACGGAAGAACGTGTCACTGCTTGCCTCCACGGTGTTCGACAAGGCGCCGACGGACGAACTGTCCCGGACCGTAGGGCAGATGCCCGCTCATCTGGCGGCAGCGCCCGCAACATCGCAGGCGATCTCTTTGGAACCGTGACAGTCTCAGGCATGCTGCGAAGCCTAGGCCGTCTGCCCGAAATCACTCGCGCCGGACAGGAGCCCCAGTCGCTCGAAGGCGGCGAACAGTGTACACTGCTGGAGGGCGCCAGAAATCACCGGGCGCTGTGTATGGCAGGGTTTCCCGTCGGCTTCGATCGATGCGCGGGCCGTATCACGGCGGCGCCTCCCGCGGGTTTACCTGGGCTGTCCCGTGTCACCCGCTCATGGGACTGACCAGAGCCGCCTGGGTCCGCATGATCAGATCGCATTTTGCGGGTTCAGCGGGCCTAAAGATCTTCAAGATGAGTGATGGGTGCTGGTGCGCGGTGAACTCGGCGTGCCGTTAAACGAGGGAAGTCTATCATGTCCAGCGAGCGCGTATCGTCTGTCCTGATTGTCGGTGCAGGACCCGTCGGCCTCACGCTTGCACTTGATCTCGCTCGGCGCGGCATCGAGGTCGCGATCATTGAGCAGCGCCGCAAAGGCGATGCGCCGGACCCGAAGTGTAACCATGTCAGCTCTCGGTCAATGGAGGTCTTTCGACGGCTTGGCATTGCCGCAAAGCTGCGTAACGCCGGTCTACCCGCGGATTACCCGCACGCAATCGCTTACCGCACCGCTTTTACCGGGCGTGAGTGTGGTCGCATCCACATCCCGTGCCGGCGCGACCGCTTCACCGATCGGACTGGCGCAGACTCGAACTGGCCAACGCCAGAGCTTCCGCATCGCGTCAATCAGCTCATGCTCGAGCCGATCCTATTTGACTACGTCGCGGCAACGCCGCGCGTCAAAATCTATAATCGCGTAGAACTCGAGAGTTTCTCCCAGGACGAGGATCAAGTCACCGCCGTGGGGCGCGATCTTGATACCGGAGAATTTCAGACCTATTCCGCCCGGTATTTCATTGGATGCGACGGGGCACGATCGACAGTTCGGCGGGGGCTCGGCATCAAGCTGGAGGGCGACGGAGAATTCATGCGCGTGCAGGCGACCTTCATTCGCGCCCCTCAGCTCATCGCTCAACAGCAGCACGAACGAGCCTGGATGACATATTCTCTCAATCCGAAGTTGAGTGGCAATGTGATCGCGATTGACGGCCGCGAGCTTTGGATGATTTTCAATTTTTTGCGGCCCGACCAATTCGATTTTGATGTGGTAGATCGTGATGGCAGCATTCGCGCGATTCTCGGCGTCGGCCCTGACTTTACGTATGAGGTCATCTCGAAGCAAGACTGGATCGGACGGCGCCTGATCGCTGAAAGATTTCGCGACCGGCGCATCTTTCTCGCGGGCGATGCGGCCCACCTCTGGGCGCCGTATGCTGGCTACGGCATGAATGCCGGTATTGCCGATGCGATGAATCTGTCGTGGCTGCTCGCCGCGAACCTCAACGGTTGGGCGCCTGCGGCAATACTCGATGCTTATGAGGCGGAACGATGGCCCATCACTGAGCAGGTATCGCGTTTGGCGATGTCGCAAGCTGAAGAAGAGACGCGGCGCCGCGGATCTGTTCCTGCTCATATCCTCGATGAAGGACCCGAAGGGGAGCAGGCACGCGCCGAAGCTGGTCGTGTTGCTTGCGAAACGAATACCAAGCAATTCGCGGCCGCCGGCCTGAACTTTGGTTACTTCTACGACAGTTCGCCGTTGATCGCTTACGATGGTAGCGCGCATCCGACCTACACGCTTGGGAGCTTTACCTCGTCGACAGTGCCCGGGTGTCGCGTTCCTCATCTTTGGTTCGACGATGGCCGCTCGCTCTACGACGCTCTTGGGCCGGAATATACTTTGTTGCGATTCGATCCGTCGGTCGATGTTGGGCCGCTGGCTGCTGCCGCGCAGAAGCGAGGCGTTCCGCTCGCGGTGCTTGATGTGGTGTCGAAAGAAGCATCTGCACTTTATTCGACAAAGCTCGTGTTAGCGCGACCGGATCAGCATATAGCGTGGCGCGGTGACGAGCTGCCCAGCGAGCCGTTCAGGCTCATCGACCGTGTGCGCGGAGCCTTAGCAGCAGGGCAGGGGAGGGGAGGGTGAATACCTCAGGGGAATGGTTTAACTGTGCCGCCGACGGTTGTTAGTGGGATCGAGCCCAACCGGGGCAAACAACGGTCGTCCTGGTCAGCACCACCGTAGCTTTCAGCAATTGCCTGGGAACGGGAAGGACTGCCGCTTGAATAGCACACTCGCCGGGCAGGAGCCTCTGTCGCTCTCACGACTGGCGAGCAGTGCATCCTTCCCGAGGGCAGCGAGAGATAGTCATCATCGGGCGCTATGTGGCAGGGCCTCGCGCCGATCAGTTTCAGGCGATGCGCCGACCGCATCACGGCGTCGCTCGTGAGCTGAAATAAGCCGTTTCGTGTCACCCGCTCATGGGACTGACCAGGCCGGCGTGGCTCGGCATGATCAACGTTCTGACTTCACGTCCAGACAGGCGCTTCGAATCATGACAGTCCATCCCAATGCGTTCAGTGAGGCCGTCCTCTCGCCCCGCGACGGTTCACCCGCCTATATGACCGGATTTGAGAACTCCTTCGCCACCGAGGCGGTGCCCAATGCATTGCCTTTGGCGCGTAATTCGCCGCAAAAGGCGCCACTCGGGCTTTATGCCGAGCAGCTTTCTGGCAGCGCGTTTACGGCGCCGCGTCACAGTAACAAGCGCACCTGGTTCTATCGCATCCGACCCTCTGTCCAGCATGGCCGCGGCTTTCGTCAGGTCGATGCCGGGCTGATCCGGACCGCTCCTTGCCGCGATGAGTCGAATCTGCCGATCGCGCAAATGCGGTGGGCGCCGATCGCCATTCCGGACGAGCCGTGCGACTTTCTCTCTGGCCTGCGGACTATCGCTACAGGAGGCGACGTGCACCTGCAGTTAGGCATGGCGGCCCATGTCTACGTCGCAAACCGTTCCATGGAGGACCGCTACCTCTACAATGCCGACGGTGAACTGCTGCTCGTGCCGCAGGAGAACTCAATCCGAATATTCACCGAATGCGGGGTCCTCGACGCCATCCCGGGTGAGATCGTCATCGTTCCAAAAGGCATGAAATTCAAGATCGATCTGCCGAACGGACCGGCCCGCGGTTACGTTTGCGAGAACTACGGCAACTATTTCACGCTGCCTGAACGCGGCCCGATCGGCGCGAACTGTCTTGCCAATTCACGCGACTTCCTGGTGCCCGTCGCGGGCTTCGAGGACAAGGAGAAACCCTGCCAGCTTTTCGTGAAGTCGCTCGGCCGCCTGTACGTCACGGACCTTCCGCAGTCGCCTCTTGATGTCGTCGCCTGGCATGGCAACTTCGCGCCCGTGAAATACGATCTGCGCCGGTTCTCGCCGGTCGGATCGGTCCTGTTCGACCATCCTGATCCGTCGATCTATACTGTGCTGACCGCCAGTTCGGAGGTCGCCGGGACGGCCAACGTGGACTTCGTGATATTTCCCGAGCGCTGGATCGTAATGGAGGAATCTTTCCGGCCGCCGTGGTACCACATGAACGTGATGAGCGAATTCATGGGACTCATCTACGGCGTCTACGATGCGAAGCCGGATGGCTTCGTTCCGGGCGGAATGAGCCTGCACAATGGCCTGATCGCCCATGGTCCCGATGTGGAGGCTTTCGAGAAGGCAAGCCATAAGGCCTTGGCCCCTGAGCGTTTGTCGGGGACGATGGCCTTCATGTTCGAGACCCGTTATCCGCTGAGCGCCACGGCTTACGCTTCGCAGTTACACTTGCTCGACGGTACATACCCGAGCTGCTGGGACGGGCTTTCCCGACAATTTGGCGGCGGTAAGCCCTCACGCTCGGCCTAGTCCCGAGCAATAGCGCGGCCCTCGTATAACGGCGGCAGCATCTTCGATGCCGAGATAGATGCCGCGGCGAACATCCTATCCGGCGGCGCCTTTGGCTAAGTATTCACTTATGATCAGCGTCAGGCAGGCAGCCATGATAGACGACAGACTAGAGAAGCAGTACGCGCTGGGGCATCTGCGACCCGATCTGAATTTCCTTCCGGATTGGAATAGCCGAAGTCTGGCATTTCGCCAATCCAGCAAGTGCCGGCTGGATCTAGCTTACGGACCAGGTCCACGCGATCGGTTGGACTATTTCCCGAGTGCTGAGCCGAAGTCCTCGCCCACGGTGGTCTTTATTCACGGCGGCTACTGGCAGAGAGGAGATAAATCCGCATACAGCTTTCTTGCGGAATCGTTCATAAAAAACGGTATTTCCTTCGCAGCGATCAACTACGATTGTTGCCCTGGAGTTCGCATCACCCAGATTGTCGATCAGGCTCGTAAGGCCATGGCCTGGCTGTGGCTCAACATCGATGGCCTGGGCGGAGATCGGGAAAAGTTGTCCATCGTTGGCCACTCGGCCGGAGCGCACATTTCAGGAATGATGATGACGACGGATTGGCCCTCCTTCGCAGAAGGGCTACCGCGAGATATGTTCAAGGGAGCCATTTTGGTGTCTGGCATCTTTGACTTGGAGCCACTGCTCTCGACGTCTAACAATGATCAGCTTCACCTGGATCAAGCGGAAGCATTCAGCCAAAGTCCCATAAATCATGCGGCGGGTACCAACGCTCCGCAACTGATCGCATACGGAGAGGATGAAACTGAAGAGTTCAAATGGCAGTCCAACCGGTACGCAGCAGCCTGCGGGTCGTCGAACGCTAGGATCACGCGCCATGTTATTCCGGGCCACCATTTCGACGTCCTCAACGAACTGTCCGATGAGCGCTGCCGCTTTCACCGAAGCGCCCTGCAATTTATCGCCGCTCTTTCAAGCGCATAGGCCAAGCCGGACATGTTGATCCCGGAGTCAAGACGAATCCAATCGCCAATGCAATTTCCAAAAACGGAAGAAGAACGTTTGCAGCAACACCTCATCTGCAGGACAAGTATGGCCGTCAGACACTGTCTGACGAACGTTAGGGTTGATGCGGGTTGCGTCCAACCACAACGGCTAGATCGCGCCCGCGTTGAGACGCATGCGTCCGCGAAAAAAGCTTGCCACAGGGTTTTTGCTGGTGGAGAGGTCCCATCGTAGACACTATCTGCGCCGCGGTCCGAGCGCGCGACACGCTGGCGGACAATGAATTTTCGTGGTTGGTTGTTCGCTAGAATAGCTAATGCATCAAGTGAAAGCGCCCCAAATGCAATCGTCTTCGCTGCTCTCAGCCTCGCGGCTCCCGGAGCGTTTTCGTGATCGCCTCCGCCTGCCTATCATCGCCGCTCCGATGTTGCATTTATCCGGGCCCGACCTCGTCGTTGCTGCGTGCCAAGCTGGCGTCATTGGCGCCTTCCCAACTATGAATCCCAGGGTTCTCCACGCTGACGGCGGACTTGATGGATGGTTGTCCGACATTAGGCGCCGACTTGCCGAAAATCCCGGAGCATCCGGACCGGTGTGTCCCAATCTCATCATGAGAGCCGATGATCTCGATGATCATGTAGATACGATTCTTCGGCATGGCGTCGAGATGGTGATCACTAGCGTCGGTTCCCCAAAGCCGATCATGGCAAGGCTCAAAGAAGCCGGCGTCTTCGTGTTCGCCGACGTCGCCACGGTCGAACATGCCCGCAAGGCGCTCGACGTTGGAGTAGACGGATTAGTACTGCTCACCGCCGGTGCTGGCGGACAGACCGGATGGCTCAACCCATTTGCTTACACGCGTGCCATCCGAGAGATATTCGACGGTCCCCTCGTGCTTGCAGGCGGTATAAGCGATGGGGTTGCCCTGCGTGCCGCCGAAATCTTGGGGTGCGATCTCGCCTACATGGGAACAAGATTCATTGCTGCGCGCGAAAGCATGGCAACCGCCGAATACCGAGAGATGCTGGTCAGGTCATCGATCGACGACATAGTGCTAACGAAAGCCTTCAATGGCCTCTGGGGCAGTTACCTTCGCCCATCGATCGTAGCGGCTGGACTGGACCCCGATAGGCTTGATGACTCAGTTTCGGCGGACGACGCGAAACAGCGATATGGCTCGCGCTCAAAGGGACCGCGCAGGTGGACCGGCATTTTGAGCGCTGGCCATTCCGTGTCAGGCGTCCGGGCCGTCCAGACTGTTGCGGAAATCGTCGATCAAACATTACAAGAATATGAAGCTGCCTAGGATCGCGCGTCAGGCGGGGAGGAGTTTGTGAGTTTCAAACCGGATTGCGCTGGACGTTCCCTAACGTGACTATTCTCGTACATTGGTGCACGCAGGCTTTCACGAATTGTTGAGAGCGAATGGGCTGACGAACACGATCATGCAATTCACAAAGGAATGCCAAGGATATCATCCTATGAAAGCGGTGGGCAGAGCGCTGGATTCGGACCTGCGTCGACGGGGTGTTTTTGGACGTAAAATGTACTGAAAAGCTCCCGATAAATCTGCCGGACACCAACGAAATTCGTGTCGGCTTTCTGTTTTTGCGGCTGGCCGGCCTACGCCTCAACCTTGGTCCTGAGCGCATAGAGCGCGAACGCGACCAGCGAAAACGCCGTCAGCACGACGCCGAGTGAAAACAGCGCCTGGTACGGAATCGTCGCCACCAGCCAGACGCCGATCGCAGCCGACATCATCTGGAAGAAACCGATCAGTGCGGAAGCCGCGCCGGCCCGGTCGCCGAACGGCGAGAGGGCCTTTGCGGTGCCGAGCGGATTGACGATGCCCATGCCGAGCAGGAACACGCACATCGCGCCGAGGAACGGCGGGAACGAAGGCGCATACAGCGCGACCGAGAGGATCGCAATGCCGCCGGCGGCAGCGGCCCACAATCCACCCCGGATCGAGCGATCGAGGCCGTAGCGTGGCGCCAGCTTCGTCGCCAGCATGCCGGCGGCGAACACGACCATCACGGTGCCGGCGAAAAACAGTCCCAATTGAATGGGCGAGAACTGCATCGCCTCGATCAGCACGCGCGGGGCGGCCGAGAACATCGCGAACAGGCCGCCCATGATTAGGCTGACGGTCGTGGCCGGGACGATAAAGCGCCGATCGGTGATCAAGCTGGCGTAATTCCTTGCAATCGCTAGCGGATCGAGCGGGGTCCGCGTCGCGTGATGGGTTTCGCCGAACACCGCGCTGTAGGCCAATGCCCCCAGAGCCGCAAAGGCCGCGACAAAAGCGAATTCAGAACGCCAGCCAAAATAATGATCTAACGCGCCGCCGAGCAGCGGCGAGAAACCGGGGGCGGCCGCCATCGCGATCATGATCAGCGCCATCGCGCGCGCCATCGCCGCGCCGGAGAACATGTCACGCGCAATGGCGCGCGACAGCACCGAGGTGGCGCAGGCGCCGGCCGCCTGGATTACGCGGCCGGTCAGCAAGCCCGGCAGGTCGGTGGCGAGGCCACACCAGAGGCTGCCGGCGAAGAACACGGCAAATCCGATCAGTACCGGCCAGCGGCGGCCGTAGCGGTCTGAGATCGGCCCGACCACGAGCTGGCCGAGCGCGAATACCGCGAGGAAAATGGTGATGGCTGAGGTGACCGCGGCGCTGCTGACATTCAGCGATGCCGCCATCTGCGGCAGCGACGGCAGCAGGATGTTGGTGGCGAGCGTGCCGGTAGCGGAAAGGCCGGCCAGCACCGCGATCTGCGCAAAGGTGGAGGAGACTTCTGGGCGGCGAGCGGTGTCGATCGCGAGGGTCTGGTTAGCCATGAGGGGATCCCCGTAGTTCTGATATTTAAATGATGAATACCATATAAAAAGGGATCGGGAAGCGTGAACCTTCCTAGTTCATCGTGCCCGGCTTCGCACGGCTGTCGTCTATTGGCCGGCCGCAGCAAGTGGAAAAAAGTGTCAGCCCGGTGATTCAACGATCCTCACGTCTTTCGCGTCGATCGCACGCCCAATCGGCATCTCGCCTTCGCCGCCCATGCTTGCCTGGGTCGAAACCTAGGTCAAGCAGAGCTGCGGGCATTTCTCAAAGCCTTTCTTGTTCGGTCGATGATATCGAAATCGATGGTGCGTGCGAATGGGTCATCAGCAGTCAGGTGTCGGGGCCGAGAGCGCAGCCTATCCGCTACAGAGTCAGCGCGTAAAAGAGCATTTCACGAGGCATGTACAAGTAAGTAGCGAAAATGTCGTTATGGAGCTTGTTGTAACGGCGACTTTGGTCGTCGGACGTTTCGACAGGGCTCGATGATTTGAATTTGTGCGTATCGCTCGCGCTCCGAGTTCTCCTAGGAAACCGGGCAGTTCGTTCCATGGCTTCGCTTGTTTCGGTTGCGGTACTACCGCAGCCGCGAGATTTGTGAATCCGTTGCGACCACAACGCGGGAAGAAACGCTCAGTCGTTCGATAGCCGTGCACGAGCATTTCGACGACCTGCGGACGTCCCATCGGGCTCTCGAAGGCGAAGCGGGCCTTGGGCGAACGTGACCCGGCTTGGTGGAAGGACGGCGCTCTAGACTTCAACCGACACATGGCGAAGAGCACGGCCACTAATAGTACGCAGCCGGGCGAGACGTCCGCAGCACGGATTAGCGCCGCGGTAGGGGGCCGCATAAGCCTGGACCTCAATGGGCCGTCTGACCACGCTTGTCGCCACGAACGATGGGGTCGATTATGGAAGATATTCCGAGTTACCGCAGGCGCGATGCTGCTCGTTTGCACCCTAAACTGATGTTTCTCGTGACGCGTTCGCTTGTCTTCGCAGCCCAGTGTTCTGTTGGCCTCGCCTTCGTTTTCGCAGGCGTCGAACGGGCGCTATTGAAGGCATCGGTGACAGAGTCGTGGCTGGCGTCGGCTCCTCAACCGCGCGGACATCAGGCAGCTCCGTTGCTTGTTGGGCCGGTGCGGGCCGCGCCTCCATGATCTCGAGAACCGCGCGTCCCTTCAGTGATACACCAGCCGCCGTTCACCCGCTCGATGAGACCTTGGGGGAAGATATCGAGGTCGGGCACGCGGGCTGCCAATCGCTTCGTGCGTTCGGCCCAGTCCGGTCCGCTGATCGCCAGAATCGCCCTATCGCGCTTGAGGTCCGCCATCGCTGCGAACCCGTCTGGATAGCTGAGAGACGGACGATCGATCGCTTGGCTGCGGTATGCTTTGTCCTACTAACGCGACTTCGAGTGCCTGATTGACGTGGGGTTTACTCGGTATACCTATGCCCCAGCGAGGATGATTGGAGTACCGACGACGCAGTTCGACCCTTGATCGGCGCAGGCCGATAGCGCCTGTTGCTCGGCTAGTCGCCTTCGATGCTGATGCTGCACGCGACGACCCGCGGCGGCCAAACCTACTAATGACAACTCGAGTTTCATGAGGACCCTATGCGAAGCAATCTTCAGTTCTATATCGACGGATCGTGGGTGCAGCCCGGCAGCCACGCCGTGATAGACGTCATCAACCCGGCGGATGAATCCGTGGCTGGCCAGGTCGCGCTGGGGGACGCCAACGACGTCGACAAGGCGGTCGCCGCGGCGCGCAAGGCGTTTGAGACGTTCTCGCTGACGTCGGTCGAGGAACGGCTTGCGCTGCTTGATCGGATCATCGTCGCCTATCAACGGCGGATCGGCGACCTGGCCTTGGCGGTGTCGGAAGAAATGGGCGCGCCCCTGTGGCTTGCAGAGCAGCTGCAGGCACCGGTGGGTCTCGTCCACTTTCAGATCGCGCGCGCCGCGCTGGCGAACTACAGCTTCGAGCAGGGCCTCGGCACCACCGAGGTCGTGCGCGAGCCGATTGGCGTGTGCGCGCTCATCACGCCGTGGAACTGGCCAGTGAATCAAGTGACCTGCAAGGTGGCCGCCGCATTGGCGACCGGCTGCACGATGGTGCTGAAGCCGTCCGAGGTATCGCCTTTTTCCGCGACGATCTTAACGGAGATCCTGCAAGATGCGCAGGTTCCTGCTGGCGTGTTCAACCTGGTCCATGGAGACGGACAAGGCGTAGGCAACGCCCTGACGAGCCATCCCGACGTTGATCTCGTCTCGTTCACCGGCTCGACGCCCGCCGGCATCCAGGTGGCGCGCAACGCTGCTTTGACAGTGAAGCGCGTGCACCAGGAACTCGGCGGCAAATCGCCGAACATCCTCCTGCCCAGCGCCGAGCTGGCATCGGCGGTGAAAGCGGGCGTGGCCCAGGTCATGCTCAACAGCGGCCAGTCGTGCAATGCGCCATCTCGGATGCTCGTACCGGCCAAGCGGATGGCCGAAGTCGCTCAGCTTGCCCGCGATGCAGCCGAGGAGTGGGTCGTCGGACATCCGGCAAGCAACGCCAAGATGGGTCCGGTCGCGTCAGAGGCGCAGTGGAACAAGATCCAACGCCTTATCAGGACTGGCATCGACGAAGGCGCGACGCTGGTTACCGGCGGCCTTGGCCGACCAGAGGGACTGGATACAGGCTTCTATGTGCGCCCGACAGTTTTTGCTGACGTGACGAATAATATGACCATCGCGCGGGAGGAGATTTTCGGCCCGGTGCTCTCGATTATTGGCTACGCGGACGAAGCCGATGCAGTGGCGATCGCGAACGATACGGTGTTCGGACTCGCAGCCTATGTTCAGGGCGAACACTCTGCCGCAGAGGCAGTGGCGCGCAAGCTGCGGGCTGGACAGGTCACGCTAAATTATGCCGACATGGATTTTGCGGCGCCGTTTGGCGGATACAAGCAATCCGGCAATGGACGCGAATGGGGCGAGGTCGCGTTCGGCGAGTTCCTGGAAACCAAGGCGATCGTTGGCTCTCGCAAAGCGGCCTAACGCGCACGGTCTGACTTGATAAACATGGCCACTCGGCTTTCAAACCAGCGACCACGAATGCAAGCCGCATAAAGGTTTGACGAACTGGGTCCGGTCTGGAAAATCGGAACAATGCGTTTCGGTTTCCGCACCGGATCAAGCCTAGGGATGAACGTCTATAGTTGATGTTCGCGCGACGCCCCTGGTGTCATGAAGAGCAAAAGTCGAGAGGTCTCTAACGAGGCACAGGAGGAGGCAAGGTCTTTCCAGAATCACTGCCGGACACGCCTTTGCATCGCGGGACATCTCTATTGCGGCATAGAGATGCTCAACCCCGTTCGCAGATGGTCGTATACGTTGCCAATCGACCTCAAACGCGACCCGGTTACGCTTTGACCGGCAAGCGTGCCGCTTTTTTGTCCGAGTATGGTCCAACCATGGGTGCCCTCCTGGGCAACGCCGCGCGGCCCTGAGTTCGTTCGTTCTGTTCGCTAGCGCCTGACTCAGCAGATGGGCTGGGCAAGGATCCGGCACTTAGCCCTGATGACATCCGATCGAACGCCTGCCGCGCCTCCTGGACTTGTGGCAGCATGGCGAGTGTCCAAGCGTGAAGCTCTCTAAGCGGCTGCTGCAGAGTACGGCCAAGGTCTGTGATCTGATACTGGACGGCCACCGGCGACGATGAGATCACCTGGCGGGAGACTAGCCCGTTGCGCTCGAGGCGGCGAAGGCTTTGGGTAAGCGCTTTCTGGGTGACACCTTCCAGCCGGCGCCTGATCGCGTTGAAGCGCTGCGGTCCGTCGTTCAGGACGGCTAGAACCATCGCCGACCACTTGTCGGCGATCTCGTCGAACAATGCGCGGCTCGGACAGTCCGATGAGAAGCATTGCGGCTTTAGGTCGAGCAAGGCGGTTTCCTCCGATATACCAAGGCGACTTCGGGTGCCTAATTGACGCTAAGTATAATCTAGATACTTACGGCTGACGTTATTTGCAACGGAGAGACCTGTTCCATGTCGCACGCCAATACCAGCTATTTAGCCGCTTCAGCCCAGTCCCCGAGCGGAAGTACGGCATCGTCCTCGCACCATGACGCGCACACCGGCTGCCGGCGCAGGTAAAACCCTGCGCTCTTGATTGAGCGAGCTGTGTAATCCGCGCATCCTGCAGCCAAAGGCCGAGTGCCGACGGGTCTGGATCAGGATCTTCCGAACAGGAATCGCCGGTGCGGGATGTTGTCGTGAAGGCTAGCCATGCGTCGCTAGGGTCCTGTCACAAGCGACAATTAGGAAAGCGCAGCGGCGCGTCACGGTCCTGGTGCGAACATCGCGACTAGCGAACTCAATTCGACTTTCTGACGCCGGACATGGCCACATCGCGAGGATTTGGACGAGCTTTTAGATCAATGAATTTGGTTGAGAATTCATTCCAGGAGTTCGTTGACGCCATCCAGACGGTGGGCGACGCGGATGCATTCGAACGGGTCGCCGTACGGTTAGCGCAAAAGTTAGGCTTCCAGCAATTTGCATATCTGCGCCTAACCGGCGACAATACCGTGCTGATTTCGTCATACCCGCAACCGTGGACCAGCCGGTATTTTCACCTTGGATATCAGCACCTCGATCCCGTGGTCCTACGCGCCCGCGGCGAACGCGACCTGTTCAGCTGGGGCGGGCGACCCGCGCGCCTGCCGGAAATCGAGTGCAGCGTGGTCGAATATGTTGACCTCAAACGCGAATTCCACCCGTTGCGCTTTCACCGGCAAGCGTGCCGTTTGTTGTTCGAGCATACTCCAACCATCGGTGCCCTCCTGGGCAACGGCGCACGGCCCTAACTTCGATCGCTCTCCGGCGCGATGCGGTCTCCGCACGGAAGCGGCCGGACCGCCATTTGTGAGGATGAATGAAAATCGGAAAGAAGATCTTGATCTGCGGGGCCGGCATTGCCGGCCCCGCATGCGCCTATTGGCTGCACAAATACGGCTACGCCGTCGTCGTCGTGGAAAGGGCGCAGACCCTCAGGGATGGCGGTCAGAACGTCGACATTAAGGGTGCAGGGCAGCAGGTCATCAAAATGATGGGCCTCGTTGATGAGATCGAAGCCAAGGACACCCTGGAACAGGGCCAGAAGTATCTCGATGCCGCGGGTAATCTGATCGCCACCTTTCCGAAGGGAGCCATCGGCACGCTGACGAGCGATTTCGAGATTCTGCGAGGCGATTTCGCCCGTGTCCTCTTCGAAGCCACGAACGCCGATTGCGAATATCGCTTCGGGAGGTTCGTCACCGACCTCGAAGACACCGGCGCTTGCATGTCGGTCACCTTCGACGACGGCTCAGTAGAAGACTTCGAATTGGTGATCTGCGCCGAGGGCACCAGCTCCGCAACCAGAGCCAAGATCCTGGCCCAGGAAACCCGCTTTCGCTACCTCGGCGCCTACATGTCGTTCTTCAAGATTCCTCGACGCCCAGAGGACGACAACTGGGCTTATTCGGTCAACGGCGTGGGCGGCACATTCATCACCCTACGACCCGGGAACGAGACGGAGACGACCGTCCTGATGACCTTTCTGCGGAAGGATCTCGACATCGAGGGGGACAATGTCGCGGCGAGACGGCGATTGCTGCTCCAGGCGCTCAAAGGCCGAGGCACGATCGCCGATCGCATCACCGTGCAGCTCGATACGGTCGAGGACTTTTATTTTGGGCCGATGAGCCAGGTAAAGGCCTCGACCTGGTCGAAAGGCCGGTTCGTCTTGATCGGCGACGCGGCGCACTGTCCGACGCCGTTCACCGGGGCAGGTACGGCTCTCGGTTTGGTTGGCGCCTATGTGCTCGCCGGCGAGATCGGACGATGCGAGACCCACACCGAAGCCTTTGGCGTCTATGAAAGGTTGGTCCGCCCCTATGTCGAAGCGTCACAGAACCAGTTGAGTCCCCGCCTTATTCGGATGCTGCTTGTGAAAACCTGGTTCGGAATTTCACTTACGCATCTCACTCAGAGGGTCTTCGCGAGCAGCGTCGTGCAAAAGCTGTTCAGACCGAGCCCGGCGAAGCGAGAAAAGCAAGTCGCAGAGGATTTCGCGTTTCCGAGCTACGGAGGCCGATGACGGTCGAGGGGGCGGAGAGACCGCCAGCTTAGAACCGTCGGTCGGAGATGTTCGACCGTCAGCGCCAAATGCAGGGGTTTGGCGGTCGTTTAGGCGTGAATCTGGAGATTTGGGATCCAGAGGTAGACGATCTGAACCGCCTTCTATGCCTGGGCATGCGGATGCCAAGGAGTTGGTCGCGATCGTCGAGGCCAAACGAGCTATTCATGTTTGGGGAAGATCGAATGGTTGCGCGGTGACCCTGAGCTTACTGATACCGCGCGAGGTGGCTGGTTCTCTACGTTGACGCATCGTCGTTATCGCAAGTATTGGCGCGCTCCTACAGTCATGGGCGCGATAACCCAGAATCTCAACTGCTTATGGCGCCCGAGCGAAGCGAAGCCAGATAGCGCACAGGAGGCTGACCCAAGATCTTTCGAAACATATTGACGAAGCTGCTGGCGTTCTCGTAGCCAAGCTCAAGCGCGATTGTCTTAACACTTTCACCGCTTGCGAGCCTTTGTAGCGCCAGGATGATGTGAAGTTGGTGCCGCCACCGGCCGAAACTCATCCCGATCTCGCGAACCATCAGGCGGCTTAGGGAGCGCTCGCTCATGCCGAGCGAGTCCGCCCAGCGCGCGAAGGAGCTTTTCGCATTCGGCTCCGCAATCAACGTCTCCGCAAGGCGCCGAAGGCGGCGGTCTCGTGGCATCGGCAAATTCAGATCGCCGATCGGAGCGTCGGATAGTTCGTCCAGCAACGTCGTCACCAAGCGATCCTCCCGGCCTCCGAGCGGGTAACAATCCGGAAGTTTGGCAACTCGGAGGATCAATTCGCGAACCAGGGGTGATATCGATATCGTGCAGCATGACGTGGGAAGCTCGTGAATGACACTCGGCTCGATATAGAGGCAATGGCACTCAACGACGCCCGCTCCGTGAGCGGAGTGTGCCAATTGCCCAGGTATCCATAGCGCACATTCCGGCGGGACGAGCCAGACAGTGTTGGCCGTCTCGCAGCACAGAATACCCCGTTGAGAATAAAGTAGCTGCGCTTTGCGGTGTTGGTGTCGACCATAGCTCCAATGCTTCGACGTCGTGCCGCTTCGTGCCGCCACGGCGCGAGGCACTCGGTCGATCTCGGGATCGAGAGCTGGATAAATCATCGCGCTGTTTGGCATGGTCCTGTTTTCTTGATTGGCCGGCGAGGAATTTGGCGATCGCGGCGTCAGCAGGCGGTAAAAACCACACGTGACCAAACGCGTGGAGACGAAGGGGCTCAGGTCCTATTTGGTCACTGATACGCGTTTGCCTCTTTCCGATTTCGCCAATCTGCGTTCAGTAGCTAATCATGTTGCCGGAAACCACCTCGATCCTGGGATGTTTTGAATGATTGTAAGGTCATTTCGATCCGCAGGTTACGACAAAGCGCTTTGTCTCCCCTTCAGGAACTGACGCCGTTAGGACGCCGTTCGGCGTGCCCCGGAAGGCGCAGCAGCCGCCAGGAGGCGCGGATCGCAAAGAAGCCGGGGAGGGTGACGGCGAGCAAGACCGTGGCCGCAATATGGAGGCCGTCACGTATCCCATCGAACACTCCACCCGCCGTGCTGATAGCCACCAGGAAGCCTCCGAGAATGAACGAACCCCACTTCGTTACCCGACGCCGCCCGACGAGGGCGAACAGACTGACCACAATCCACAGCGAGCTAAGGATAGCAAAAAACCAAAGAGCGGCTGCATCGAATGCGGGCGCCGGAGCCAAGCCATCGATCTGTCGATTTACAAAGGTAAAGGATTGGATCGCCCCATAAACCGTGCTGCCAAGGCCGGTTGTCAACCAGAGCAACGCGACCTCTTGCCGGCCCGGCTCATTCATCACAAGAGTCATCGTCTTTAGTCCCTTTTGGAAGTGAAAGGAGTTTGCCTTGCAGATTTGCCAGGCGAAGATAGCTGTATGGGATGGAGCCTTCTTCATAGCTCCATTCCGGTTCAACGTTGGCCTTTACAGCTCAGCGAACCTCCTGAGAAGGTTGTGATAGACGCCGGTCAGCGCGAGTACCCCTTCAGTATCGGCATGGAGAGATCTCCGGACGTCGATGATACCTCTATCAAGGTCGTAAAGAAGGGTGCGAAGCACCTCATCCTTGATCATCGACTGCGTCCAGAAGAAGGATGACCAGCGGGCCCCCCGGGTGATCTCGTTCACTCTGTGCAGGCTGCCCGCCGGATAAAGAACCATGCTTCCCGCCGGCAATTTTATCGTGTGGACACCATAGCTGTCCTCAACGACCAACTCGCCACCATCATAGTCCTCAGGTGGCGTAAGGAAGAGCGTCGAAGACAGGTCGGCGCGCATGCGGATGCCGATCTCAGGAACGGAACGAACGGCCCCATCAACATGAGGATCAAAGCGCATCCCCACGTCGTACCGATTGAACAGGGGAGGGAGAACGCGTAGCGGCAGGGCGGCAGTATTGAACAAGGCGTTGCGGCCAAGTGCGCGAAGGATGATGTCGCCAGCCTGGCGTGCCTCCGGGCCGCCTTCAGAAAGCTGGAGGTTGCGCTTGGCGCGCGCAGCGATTTCGCCTGCCGTTAGTCGGCCGTCGATCCACTCTGCGGCTTCGACTAGGCCGCGCACAGACCTGACTTCTTCTAAAGAGAGAAGTTCTTTGATTTCGATCAGCATCTTGGTTCAGAATTTGATTGCGGCAGTAAGAGTGATGGTGCGGCCTGCAACAGGTGTTGCGTAGCCGTTTCCGAAAGCCGAGCTGTAGGTCAGCTTGTTAGTGAGATTTGAAGCCTTGAGCTCGACATGATGACGGTCATTGGGATCGTACGACAGCATTGCATCGACGGTCGTGGCAGCCGGAATCTGCATGGAGTTGAGATTGTTGACGTAGTAGTCCGACCTGTAATTGATCCCCCCGCCGACAAGCATGTGACCGGAAACTCCCGCCAGGAGCGGCGCGATGTCGTAGGTGGTCCAGACTGCAAGGCCATGTTCGGACACGAAAGGAACTTTGTTTCCGGCAGCAGAAACTGGAGTGAACGCGCTGATTGAAGACGCGATGATCTTGCTGTCCATGTAGGAATAGGACGCTTGCACATCCCAGCCGGCAGAGAGCTTGCCGGTAAGTCCGAGCTCAACCCCTTGAACCTGGACCTTGTCGTCGGTCGTGGTTTGTATTCCCGACGCCTGGTCGGTGTACGAGGTATTGTTCTTCTCCACTCGAAACAGTGCGGCGGTCGCTCCGAGATGACCCTCGAAGAGGCTCCATTTTGCGCCAATCTCGAATGTCGTGTCGGATTCCGGTTTGAGATTCGACGCACTAGGCGCCTGGGTTAGGCCGAGCGAAGAGCTCAAGGACGTGATGTTGTTGCCTGGCGGCGTGAAGGAACGCGCATAACTAAAATAGTAGCTCTGCTGCGGTGTCGGTTCATAGATCAGGGAAGCCTTTGGACTGGCGAATTGCGTGGTCGTCGAAAGAGCCGTTCCACCGATATCGCCCTGGACCTGGTAATGGTCCCAGCGAACGCCTGCCAACACGGACAAAGTGGGCGTCAGCCACATCCGATCGCTGAGGAACGGGCCAATGTCCCAGCTCGTGGCTGAAAGCCGACTATTGGGCGACATCACCAAAGCGAAGCCGGGCGAGTTCTGGAAGATCGGATTGAGCAGCGTCCCTGCCGGCTCA
This sequence comes from Bradyrhizobium sp. 61, assembly GCF_023073075.1. Taxonomy (NCBI): domain Bacteria; kingdom Pseudomonadati; phylum Pseudomonadota; class Alphaproteobacteria; order Hyphomicrobiales; family Nitrobacteraceae; genus Bradyrhizobium; species Bradyrhizobium sp. 61. The sequence continues at coordinate 160,394 of NZ_JADPIU010000111.1, forward strand.
GTACCAGAAGGGAGGTAGAAGCTTGTCGCCGCATGTTGGGAATAGGCATCGATCCCTACCACCATTCGGTGACGAAAGGGACCAGTGTCGAAACGCATGGTCGCCGTGGTGACGTTCTCCCCGCCATGGCTAACCTGGTGTGTACCGCCGACAGACCAGATCGTGTAGGGCGTGGCCAGATTGCCCGCGAGCACATCAGTTGCGCAATTGCTCGGCGTGAAGAACCCGGGAGACGTACACATCGTGGGCGTGAACTTGAGGTCGCGCGTGTAGTATCCGAAACGGCTGTCGTTTGTGATCGTCAGCCAATCGCCAAACTCGCCCTTGTAGAGCATGGTGCCCACGTCAGCGCTTGCTCGATCGCGATCGCTCTCACGCCCGAAATAATTCGATCGAGGGACGCCGTATTCCGTGACAGGCTTTCCAATCACGCCTCGCGTGTTGACGATCGGAACGCCAAAATCGGGGCGCTGTACACTATCCTGATGCAAATAGTTCAAGATCAGTGACTGATCGGTGCCCAGACCGAGCCCAAGCGAGCCGAGGAAACCACCGCGATCCGAATAGACGTGGTCACGATCCACGACATCCTGACCATGGCCCATGGCGATGATCCTCAACGCGACGGTGTCATTAAGTTGACGATTGACGTCGAGAACACCGCGTCCATAGGGGCCCGATCCAGCTGTTGCCTCAAACGAGGACTGGTTGCCGAGATGCGCTTTCTTGCTGTCGATCTCGATGACGCCGCCGGTTGTGCCGTTGCCGAAGCTCTGTGACGAGGGGCCTTTCAACACAAGGACATTTTCGGTTGCGAAGCTGTCACGCACATACGAACCGAAGTCGCGCAGGCCGTCGACATACACATCGCCGGAAGCATCAAAACCGCGGATTCGAAACTGGTCACCGTTGATGCCGCCATTGCCTTCACCCGTCGCGACCGTAATGCCGGGCACATACTGCAGGACCTGGTTTATTGTGGCAGCGTGCTGCTGCTCGATCACCAATTGCGGTATGACCGTGATGGTCTGCGGTGTGCTTTGCAGGGAATCGGGGAGACGATTGAGCCCGGTGCCGCGTTGCAGCGAATTCGCCGAGGAGCTTGTTTGCGTCGACGCCTGCTTCTGCTGCTCCGTCGGCTTCGCTGCGCTGGTATTTCGGACCGGCCGCGGAGCGGGGCCTGATCCTGCGTTGGTGGTCGCCCGGTGCCGCGTCCTGGTAGTTTCGCGGGGTGCTTCTACCTCGATTGCCGGAAGTGCTGTGGCACCGCTGGTGGGTGCCGTTGAAGGCTCGCCCGTTTGGCCCTCCGCCTTAGCCGCGGCAACAAACAGAAAGCCATTGGCAAGGCTCGCTGCGGCACCAAGGCCGGAAAGAGCAGGTCGCAAGGTTTCGATGACGGTCACAAAGCCTCCTTTGAGAATAACGACGTTGAACCAGCCCGCCTCGCAAGGCGGCCCGAAATGATTTCGAACTTGGCAGCGAGGTAACGGAGAAGCCGACCGCTGATCGGGGCATGAGCGCGCATTGTCGAATCCGGTTGCCTCTTTGCTGCGGATGTCTCGAATGGCCTTCTGGCTTGGTCGATGCCGGGAAAGTGCGCCGTCTCCCGATAGAGCGCGGTTGCATATGCGGAGACGTCCTCTGGGTTTCCGGCATCCGCAATGCGCTTGAGCGCCTCGATGCCATTTCGCCGCAAGGCGGGCTCGCTTCGTGCCAGCAAAAGCGGCGCGATGCGCCGGCGGAAGCCGTTGTCGCTCCCGGCAACGGCGCGTTGCAGCCAGAGATCGGCCTCGGCGATAACGCCCTGACCGTGAAGGATCATTGCAAGGTTGTACTGGGCCCAGTGATCGCCGAGACTTGCCGCACGGGCGTACCAACACATGGCGGTCTTTCGATCGGCTGGACCAACCCAGCCTTCTTCGAGGAAGCGGGCGAGCGAATTCATCGCCTTCACATTCGCCCTTGATGTGCCGCCTTCAGCGGCCGCTCGGAATAGTACGAAACTTCGCGGCCGGTCTGCTGGATTGCCGCCGCGCATCAGCATTTGTGCCAAATTGACTTGTGCCCAAACGTGGCCAGCTTTCGCCGCTAGCGCGAACGATTCCATGGCGAGCTGCGAATCGGGCTCGACGCCCCAGCCCTGCTCGTAGCAGCGGCCAACCATGTTCCGTCCGTCCGGATCGCCGGATGCGGCGGCCCGCTCGAACCAGGCGAAGGCCGCCTTGGGGGCGCGGCCAATGCCCTTTCCATTCAACAGCAACTGTCCCCAGACAACCTGGGCCGGCGCCATGCCGGCCTGTGCCGCAGCCCTTATCCATCGAACGGCATCTCCATGATTGCGATGGAGCAAGTCGCGCAACTGGTTATCGTTCAGACGCTGGGCGCGAATGTGGACAATAGGGCGAGGCAAGGAAAAGGAAGAGTACAGCTTCTCCCAAGCTGCCGATCCTCGCTCGGGAGAGCTTGTTTGACGAGGACCGGCTGCCATTCGTATTTCCGACAATTAGGACTGATTGTGACTTGGACAATGGCTACAGCAGGCCAGTGGCGGAGCGCATCGCGCAATCCGGCCAGTCCATTACTCAATTCGGCCAGCGGCGAAGAATCGATCCAAAAAGCTGTATGCGCCTTCAACTTGTCCGTTTTGGACAACGTTTTGGCGACCCAGACGAATGAGCTGGAAGCTAAGCCCGACTATCGTCCTTCGTGGTGCCCGCGCAAGTTGAACGGCCTGCTGCGTTGGCCGCACCAGCAGGAGTGTTCGATGCTGATGAATGTGGTCTCTTTTCCGATCGTAAGATTGACCTACGACGAAGGGCCCGGCCAAACGGACGACGAGGCTTTTGCAGCGTTCGAAACGCTCCTCGATCGTGGGGCGCCTTTCGTCATCATAGGGCAGGGGGATGCCCACACCGTGCAACATAAGCACGACCAGGAGGAGCGCAAAAGATTGGCTCTGTGGTCAAAGAACCATAAGCCACGGTTGCGCGCTCTCGTGAAAGCCATGATCTTTGTCGAGCCATCGAAGGCAAAGCGCCTCGGTATGAAAGCATTCCAGATCGTTTCCGAGAAGTTTTGGGGATATCCGATGTTGGTCGCCGCGTCGGACGCCGAGGCCCTGGCAACGGCTCACGCACTGTTGAAATCGTCCTCAAACAGGGCGCAACGCGCTGAGTCCGGTGCGTCGAATGATGATGCGCACTGACCTTGGCTCTCTCGGCCGCAATCGCTCCGAGTTGCCATCGCGGCTGCACCCTTGTCAGAGACGATGTCGCGATAGCGCCGAGACGAATGAAGCAATTGCCGCCCGGCGCTCTTGCCTGTTCGCGCGTGTTGGCCAATATCGTGGATGCCTTCATAAGGCCGGGGACATTGCCCGGTTCGCTATGGATCAATGAGGAGAAGCAGTGGCGATAGGGACGAACTTGGCGACTTTGTGCCCGGTTCCTTGGTCATTCACTACCTTGAGAACTGGCTGACGGCGTTTCACGCGCTAAGAGCAAGCTGAACATGAGCTCGATCAACAGGTCGTTTCAGGAATTTATCGATGCCCTTCAGATCGTCGATGATGAAATCGGCTTCGAAAGGGTCGGAACGCGCGTGGCTCAGCGTCTCGGCTTCAGATGGTTTGCCTATCTGCGCATCACGACCAATCAGCCGAAGCTGATATCGTCATATCCGAAGTCATGGACGAGCCGATATTTTGACCTTCGGTATCAGGAGCTCGACCCCGTGGTGCGAAGAGCAAGTCGCGAACACGGACTTTTCGGTTGGGGCCGTGGTGGCTCGGCGCCGGCGGGGACGCGTGAGCAGCGCCGCTTCTTTGAGGAGGCGATGACATTTGGAATAAAATCTGGAATTACTATACCGATCCGGGCCGGCTTCGGACAGTCAGCGGCCTTCACGCTGGCGACGGATCAGGCAGAACCTGTCGGGGAACGGTTCATGGCCGAGTCCAGGGACGTTCTCCAGCTTGTCGGCTTGTATTTCCACACGCATGTCTCGACGCGGCGCTCTGATAAACCGGTTTCGCCCGGCGACCAAACGGTGCTGAGCCAACGCGAGCGTCAGTGTCTGAGCTGGGCCGCGCGGGGCAAGACTATGGCTGACATTGCCATCCTCATTGGGATCAGCCCGAGAACGGTCACGTTCCACCTCGCAAACGCTCGCCGCAAGCTTGATGCATCATCGATTGCACATGCAGTGGCCGAGGCTATGCGTCGCGGATTGTTACCCTAAGCCGGCGCGACGCGTCTGGAAATCACAAATATCAATTCCCTGAGCTGTGATTGGCTTGAGCTTGCGCACAAGCTGCGGGGGCTTATTCTAACTTGCTGACACAACCTCTCTCTTCCGTCTGTAGGAATGCAACCTGTAGGTATCGACAGGCGCGCGCTTCGCGGGTTTTTGTTTCTGTGGCTTTCCATTCAACAGGGAGGCCGCAATCATGCAGGCAATCGCACTTGGTAATCACCAATTCGGCCAACATCTCGATTTGCTGACCGCGATGTATCGATTGCGCCGGCGCGTCTTCAAGGACCGCCTGGATTGGTCCGTGTCAGTATCGGGCGACCTTGAGCTTGACGTCTACGACGCCTTGAATCCGACCTATCTGATTGTGACCTCGAATGAGGGAGAGGTTGTTGGATGTGTCAGGTTCCTTCCGACCACGGGGCCGACCATGCTTGCCGATACGTTCTCCAGCTTGCTCGACGGACAAGCGATGCCGCGAAGCGACTCCATCCTGGAGAGCTCGCGCTTTTGCATCGACACCAAGCTCGCCACCGAGCTTGCCACAAATGGTCTGAGCCGCGCGACCTTCGTGCTGTTCGCGGCGATGATCGAACGAATGCGGTCGGCCCGGGCCGATACCATCGTAACTGTCACCGATGTTCGGATGGAGCGCATTCTGCGACGAGCCGGTTGGGCTCTCGAGCGGATCGGCACTCCGAAACGTATCGGGGAGACGATGGCATTGGCGGGCTATTTGCACGCCTCTGATGAGGCCTTGACCACGATGTACCGGCTCGCGGAGGTCTCGGGACCTGTTCTTGCCGCGCCGCTGCCGGCGCGCGCCGTTGCCTAAGAGATGTCGTCGCTGGGACCCGGCGGATACCAAAATCTTGCAACGTAGTTTGACGAATGCTGGCAGACCCACGGCATAGCAGAATTGTTCTGATTAATCTGGCGCGCGGCGAACAGGCTGATGTTTTGTCCGAGGTCGCCGCGCGCCGACGGGCTAGTCTTTCCTTACTACCAGCCTGTCGGCAAATCTTCGAGGTGGGCACGAGCGCGATTGGCGAATATGATCCTGCTAGGATCCCTCAAGAACTGGCCGGCTCGATCTCCGTGGTCGATATTGATGGTCTTTCCTTTTGGCGCGATTCACGATCCACCGAGCCTCTTGTGGCGGCGGGGCGCGGCATTGTCTTCCTAGGCGGAGCATGGCTCGAGGAAGAGGTCTTCGTTGCTGCGCTCGAGGGTGTCAGGCTCGGCTACGATATCCGGCTCCTCGCTGATATTGCCTTGGCGCGTGTCGAAGGTGATCGGCCTCTGGTACTCGATCGGCTGGCACAGCATGGCGTGTTGGCGACAACCGTTCGACAGACGATGCTGGAGTGGGCCGTTTGTGTCGATGACCCGGTCCTGAAACAAAAGGTCCAGCATCTGTTGTTATGATTGGACGCCGCCCTTGCGGGCCGGGCTCTCGTGTTGGGGTGGACGGCCCCCTTCCGCCGGTCTGCGTGGCAGAATGGGGTCGTCGACGACCTCAAACGAAGGAGCCGCCCGTGGAGACGATTGTTCGTATCGGTTTGGACACGTCAAAGAGCGTATTTCAGCTGCACGGCGTTGACGGGATGGAGCAGCCGGTCTTGCGACGCAAGTTGAGACGGGGCCAGGTTCTGGCGTTCTTCGGCCGTTTGCCGCCTACGCTTGTCGCGATGGAGGCTTGCGGAGCATCGCACTATTGGGCGAGGGAGCTGCGTTCGCTGGGGCATGAGGTGGCGATGATTCCGCCGCAATATGTCAAACCGTACGTGCAGCGTGGGAAATCCGATGCGGCGGACGCCGAGGCGATTTGCGAAGCCGCGAGTCGACCGAAATTGCAGAAGAACTTTGTGCCAATCAAAAGTCCCGAGCAGCAGGGCGCACAGATGCTGACTCGTGTGCGCAACCAGTTCATTGGCAGGCGCACCCAGCTCGCCAATTCGATCCGCGGCTACGCCGCAGAGTTCGGCTTCACCGCGCCCAAGGGGCTTGCAAGGCTTCCGCAATTGCTGATCGATCTTAAGGCTGATGCGACAGTCCCGGACTTGGCGATGGAGTTGATAGAGGCGTTGGCCGCAGAAATGGCGCGTGTCGATGATCAGATCGTTACGCTTGACAAGAAGCTCATGCAACTCCATCGAAGCAGCGAGATGAGCCGAAGACTTGCGACCATTCCAGGAGTTGGTCCGATCGGCGCGACGCTGCTGTCAATCAAGGTCGTGGATGCGCGCGGATTCAAGTCGGCAAGAAACTTTGCCGCGTGGCTCGGCCTGACCCCAAAAAATCACTCGACGGCCGGCAAGAACAGGCTCGGCGTGATTACACGCGCCGGCGACGGAATGTTGCGAACCGTCTTGGTAGCTGGGGCGACGGCAGTGATCGCGGATATGCGACGACGTGGGAGTCGCCCTTGGCCTTGGCTGAGAGACATGATCGCGCGCAAGCCGCCGAAGCTGGTGGCGATAGCGTTGGCAAACAAGCTGGCGCGGATTGCTTGGAAACTGATGGTTAGCGGCGAACGGTACCGGCCTGCGAGCGCCGTACCGATGCCAACGCCGAAATAGACTTAAGCGACAAATAGAGCTTGACGTCAGACGGGCAGATCTGACGCTGGGGCCGGAACTTGCAGGAAAGGAAGAGGTGGTACGTTCGGCGCGAGCCGGTCATGTGAGACACTCCGCTCGGTTTACCGGCAGCAAAGTACGCCTACGACGAAGGCCGCCTGATTGTCGCGTGCGCGCGGGCACGGCGAGCTATATGTGATGGCGTTGGGTGAAGGTCAGGCGGCTTGCTGATCGT
>NZ_JADPIU010000073.1:0-711 GCF_023073075.1 Bradyrhizobium sp. 61
GCCCGCCACGGTGACGGCAATCCAGCTCGCCCAGAACGGCACATCGACGCCATTCAAGGTGACGGACCACCCCATCACAATCCGGATCAACTGCAGAAGCGCGATCAGGGCAAAGATGGCGGCGGCAAGCGTGCAAAAGGTTCTTATGGTCATTGCCCGTCTCCGATGGCACACGAGGACGTGCTCGTCCCCAGCGCAGCCAAAATGGGGAGGGGCCGGCGCGGCGGCCACTCCCCTTGTGCAAGGAAGCGGCTTAACAGAGCCATTCTCGATGTGTTGCACAATCGCCGTTTCGCGACGCCGCGAGTCGGGATCACTTCCGCCTTTGTGCAGAGGCTGGAGACATGCCGGCTCATCTGCTCATCAGGGATCAACGGAAGTGGCCGGCCTGGGCTCAAAACGGCGCATTTGATCCCTCTCGGACATCCAGTGGCTGAGTGCGGGCGGATGTCGCGCTGAACCGTCAGCCGTTGAAACGGATTAACCGAGCAGCCTCCTTCACCCGCAATTCGACAACATCTTTTGGAGTATCGCCTCGACCGACTGCGGCGAAATCCCAAGTTCAGCAAATCCAGGCAACTCCGGCGATGACACGGTGTCGATTTGCATCAGTTCCACTTGATTGCGCGTGAGGAGCGGGCTTGGGAACATTTCGGAGACCCACGCAAGTGCATTCCAGGCGGCAAACGGGATTGGAACCAGTCGGGGCAC